>CAJWCA010000001.1 GCA_913020395.1 uncultured Cellvibrionales bacterium
CACAATGTCAACTTCCTGAAATGCGTTCCTGCCCAGCAGGTGAGAGGGCACATTACCGGTGATGGCGACAATCGGGGTGGAGTCGCTATTGGCATCGGCAATGCCCGTGACCAGGTTAGTGGCACCGGGGCCTGAGGTGGCAAGGCAAACACCCACCTTGCCTGTAGCTCGGGCGAAACCCTGAGCGGCATGAACAGCCCCTTGTTCGTGTTCGGTGCGGATGCAGCGAATATCATATTCCCGCAGCACATCGAAAATCTCCAAGTTGGCACCGCCGGGATAACCAAACAGCGTATCGACCCCTTCGGCCTGAAGTGCTTTGGCCAGCAGTTGGGCACCACGCAAGGCATGGGTGCGCTGTTCGGGTTTGATGTCACTCAACTGGCCGCCGGTGACGGTGCCGACATTTTGATACGTAACATTGTCTTCGTTGTGATGGCTGGGTGTGTTCATTGAAAAACCGTGTCGCTGAAAGGGAAAATGATGCCTTCACTTTAGTTGAGCAGGGAGGAATTTTCTCTGCTTTTTTTGCTGGATAAACCAGCGTGAAGTATAAATATTAACTAAATGCGTAGTTTTTGGGTTTGGCTATTCTCATTTTGCGCCGCTGCGCCTTTCTCAATGCGTCTGGGGTGTTGGGCTAGTGCTCAGGCTCCATTGGTCAAAACGAGTTTCCCCAGCTTTTTAAGGGCCTCTTTTCGTTTTGTGGTCCAGGGGTGTGCGAAGCTCATTCTCAAAAAATTCTGATAGCGGTCTTGTGCCGTAAACAGGCGGCCAGGGGTGATGGTAATGCCTAAAGCCCGCGCTTTTGCGTATAGCGAGACCGTATCCACTGAGTCGGGCAGTTCAAGCCATAGCGCTACCCCGCCTTCGGGTTGGCTGCAGCGGGTTGCCATTGGCAGGTACTTTGGAATGAGTGTCTGCAGTTCCTGGCATTGATCCCTGTGTTGCTGCCGCATATGCCGCAGGTGGCGATCGAGGCTACCTTCCTCCAGGAATCGGCTGATGCCCTGTTGCAAAGTTCGGCTGCTGGCGAGTGCGGTCACAACCTTCAAGCGTTTGACTTGTTCCAGGTATCTGCCTGGAGCAATCCACCCGACACGCAGATCCCGCGACAAGGATTTTGAAAAAGAGGAGCACAGTAACACGCTGCCCGTATCGTCATAGGAGTGTAATGAGCGGGGGCGCTGCAAACCAAAATAGCAGTCTCCGTAGATATCGTCTTCAATAATGGCGATACCCCTTGGCTGGGTCAGTTCTAGAATGCGTCGTTTATTGGCTTCAGGCATGCAGGCACCTGTGGGGGTGGCATAACAGGGCGAAATCATCAGAGCCTGCACGTTCCAATGCTGCAGCGCTAACTCAAGGGCGTCTGGGCTGATGCCACTTTCGGCAGAGCTTGGCAGCTCAAGGGCTTGTAAACCCAGGGTTTCCAGCAGCTGGAAAACACCGTAATAACCTGGCGATTCAACCGCTACCACATCTCCAGGTTGTGTGGTGGCCATCAGTGCCAAAAGAAGGGCATGTTGACAGCCAGATGTAATGACCAGCTCGTTTTTATCAATCTGGCTACCGCTTTGCCCGAGTCGTTGTGCCAGTTGCGTTCTTAGCGACGACAAACCCATAGGTTCATCGTAATACAGTTGCTCTGCACTGGATTGTTGGCGCTGTGCCCTGGACAGGCATCGTCGCAGCGCTTCATTCCCGGGTGATACTTCGGTAGACGGTAACAGGTCGAAGGCGGCGCCCTGTTCCATAATGTCGACCAGAACCTGACCTGCTGACACCTCGGCAGGGGCAGATGTTGGTTGACTGGGCGCGGGGGACTGCAGGATGTTTTTCTTTGTTTTTTGGGGGGCGCTCACGAAATAGCCCGAACGTGGTCGGGCCTCTATCAGGCCTTCAGACTCCAGTCGGCCATAAGCCACGAGCACGGTTGATTTAGACACTTCGTGCTCTGCGCACAGTTGCCGCACTGAAGGTAGGCGATCTGCTGGAGCTCGTTGGCCCGACTTGATCTCATCCCGCAGAGTCTGCTCGAGCTGTTGGTATAGGTATTCCGGCATAGGGGTACAGTTCTTAAAAAAACGGGGGGAACAGATGGCTCCCGCAGCGCATCTGTGCACTAATATATATCATTTTTTGAATCTGTACACCTTTTGGCCTAAGGCATAGACTGCTGAGCATTAAATCCAAGCTACTGGTCGCGTCGATGTCTGAAATGATTCCTGCAATTGAAATTGACTCCACGTCGGGTAAAACCGATTCCGGTGTCCGCTATATAGACACCTACCAGTCTGAAAACAAAATTTACACTCGTCGTATCGAGGGTTTCTATCAGCGCCTGAGGCGTTATACCGGTATTCCACTGCTCCTGTCCTTTTTATTAATTCCCTGGATTCCCATAGACGGTCGACCGGCCATGTTGTTTGATTTGTCCGAACAGAAATTCCACATTTTCTGGATGACCTTCTGGCCACAGGACGGCATTTTGTTA
This sequence comes from uncultured Cellvibrionales bacterium, assembly GCA_913020395.1. Lineage (GTDB taxonomy): Bacteria > Pseudomonadota > Gammaproteobacteria > Pseudomonadales > Cellvibrionaceae > CAJWCA01. The sequence continues at coordinate 2,498 of CAJWCA010000001.1, forward strand.
GCGGGTCTGTTAATCATTGCCGCCTTTCTTCTGTTTGCCGTCACGGTGCTGGTGGGTAGGGTTTGGTGTGGGTTTACCTGCCCCCAGACGGTTTGGACAATGATGTTTATCTGGGCGGAAGACAAATGTGAAGGCGACAGGAATCAGCGTATTAAACTCGACCGACAGCCGTGGAGTTTGAAAAAGCTGTTGCGCAAAGGCAGCAAACACACCATCTGGTTGGTGATTGCCCTGATAACCGGCCTAACGTTCATTGGGTATTTCTACGGTATTCAACAGCTGATCGTTGATGTGTTTACGTTTCATGCATCGGGTGAGACGTATTTCTGGGTATTATTTTTTACCGCGTTCACATATCTAAATGCGGGTTGGTTGCGAGAGCAAGTCTGCAAATATATGTGCCCCTACGCTCGCTTTCAGTCTGCGATGTATGACAAAGATACATTGCTGGTGACCTATGATCACGCCCGTGGTGAGCAACGCGGCCCACGAAAATCCGGCACAGATTACCGGGCCGACGGCTTGGGCGATTGCATTGACTGTAGTTGGTGTGTGCAGGTGTGCCCGGTTGATATCGATATTCGCGACGGTCTGCAATACGCGTGTATCGACTGTGGTTTGTGTGTCGATGCCTGTAACAGTGTGATGGATAAAATGGGGTATGAGCGCGGGCTGATTCGCTTTGCGACCGAGGCTGCCATGGAAACTGGCCAGACTCGTATTTTTCGCCCACTCATGATCGGATACTTTCTCCTGGTTTTGATCATGCTTGGGTTTTTTGTTTACGTGACGGCTACTCGTACGCCGGTGGGTGTTGATGTGGTACGCGACCGGGGTGTGCATTTGTTTCGTCGCGTGGGTACCAACATAGACAATGTTTATACCGTGAAGATCAACAACATGAGCCGCGGTGAGCAGACCTATACGGTGTCTGTGGAAGGAGCACACAGCTATAAGCTCAAGGGGCAGACTCGTGTATTGCTAGAGGAGGGGGAAGTATTGACCGTTCCCATGCGTGTGCGAGTGCCGCAAGAGGCCTTGGCGAGCAGCAGCGAAGAGATTTATTTTGTTGTGCAATCCCAGCAAGACCCCTCCATTAGCGCAAGACAGAAGACCCGATTTATAGGGCCCAAAAAATGATTTTATGCATGAGTGAATAAATGGGAATCAAAATTGGGTTTGATGTTCGAGTGAAAAATAGAAAGAAGGTTTTATGTACATTTACGATGAATATGATCACCGCTTAGTGAGTGAGCGAGTTGCGCAATTTAGTGGGCAGACTGCCCGTTACCTGTCGGGGGAGTTGAGTGATGAGGAATTTTTGCCACTGCGTTTGCAGAACGGCGTATACATTCAACGCCTGGCGCCTATGTTGCGAATTGCCGTGCCCTACGGAATGTTGTCCGCCCGGCAGCTGAGAAAACTGGCGCATATCAGCAGAGCCTATGACAAAGGTTATTGTCATATCACCACACGTCAGAATGTGCAGTTTAACTGGCCGAAGATTGAAGACATACCCGCTTTGCTGTCTGAATTGGCAGAGGTTGAGATGCACGCGATTCAAACCAGTGGCAATTGCATTCGCAACATTACCTCAGATCAATACGCGGGCGTGGCGAAGGATGAGCTTATTGACCCAAGACCCTATTGTGAGATGGTGAGACAGTGGTCAACGCTGCACCCGGAATTCGCCTATTTGCCGCGAAAGTTCAAGATTGCCATCAGTGGTTCTGCGGGTGATCGTGCAGCTACACACTTTCACGATATTGGTTTGCAGTTGGAAACGGATAATCATGGGGCTGTGGGTTTTCGGGTATTGGTTGGGGGTGGGCTTGGGCGAACACCCGCGATAGCGCCGGTGATTCGGGAGTTCCTGCCGGAAAAATACTTGCTGTCCTATCTCTGTGCGATATTGCGAATCTATAACCGTCTTGGGCGACGGGACAACAAGTACAAGGCCCGGATAAAAATACTTGTACGCTCAATGGGCGTTAAACACTTCTCTGAAGCCGTCGAGCACGAGTGGCATCAAATTAAAGATGATTATTCTCCTCTCTCTGCGGAAGATGTAAGTGACATGGCATCCTTCTTCACTGCGCCCGGCTATGACATAGTGGACGAGCACAATGCTCTGCAGCAGCTAGACCTACAGACCCGCGGGAACGTCGCCTTTGAGCGCTGGTTGCTGCGCAATGTGAATGAACACCGGATGGCGGGCTACCGAACCGTCACGCTGTCTCTTAAACCTTCCGGTGTGGCGCCGGGGGATATCACTGACAGGCAGCTAGAAGCGGTGGCAGATCTGGCAGAGCAGTTTTCGTTTGGTGAAGTGAGGACAACCCATACACAAAATATTGTTTTAGCTGATGTGAAAGTGAGCGAGCTCTTTGCGCTTTGGCAGCAGGCCAAACGGTACGGTTTCGCTACACCCAATATAGGAGCGCTGACAGACATTATTTGTTGTCCGGGTGGGGATTACTGTTCGCTGGCTAATGCAAAATCAATCCCCGTCTCGTCTGCTATTCAACGTACGTTTGATGACATGGATTACGTTTACGATCTGGGTGACATTTCTCTAAATATCTCCGGTTGCATGAATGCCTGTGCCCATCACCATATCGGTCATATTGGTATTCTTGGCGTCGATAAAAAAGGTGAGGAGTTCTTTCAGATAACACTCGGGGGCAGTGGTGGAAGCGAATCACGCGCGGCCTCAATTGGCAAGGTGTTGGGGCCGGCTTTTTCAGCTGATGAGGTGCCGCAGGTTATTGGGGACATCTTGCAGGTTTATGTTGAACATCGTATTGAAGGCGAGTTGTTTATAGATGTTTATGATCGGCTCGGGAAGGGCATTTTTAAGCAGGGTGTTTATGGGAAAAAATAACTAAGAATTGGGGCTACTTATCTCCGTCTTCAATTAGTGGTTTGTATAAAGAGAAATAATCTCGTCAATTCTACCGTTGTTAATCAGTCGGCTGTGTTCTTCATCAATGGCCTGAAAAACAGCTTTAGAGACATTCTTTTTGCTGAGTGTTATGTAGAGTGGTTGTTGGCCGGAGCTTAAGCGAAATGCCAATTTGATGGTGTCGCCAAGCCCTTTAACTTTAATGCGATGGTCGGCAACTCGCTGTGCAACAATGATGGCGTCAAGTCTTCCCAGTGCCAACATAGGGTAGAGTTGCTCGGCACTATTGACATGGACCTTGTTCATGATTTGGTCCTGGTCTAACCGGGGGAAGTGCGCGGCATTGCTAATTAAACCAACCCGTTCTAAACCGAGCAGGTCTTCGTAGCTTGTCATTTTGTGCTGATCTTCAGCCCTGGTGTAAACCGCTGTAGGATTCTCGCTAATGTACGGCATAGACAGATAATAAAGATAAGGCTCCCGAGCCTCTCTTTTGTTAGTAAAACTCAGTATGTCAATTTTGCCCTGTTTAATTTGCTTCAAGCATGAATGCCATGCGCAGTACTTAAACTTCAGTGATATACCCAGGTTTTCGGTGATCTCCTTGAGAATCAGGATGTCGATTCCCTCACTGGCGTCCGCATCAAAGTTGTCACCGGGAATGATAAAGGGCGGTGCCGTGTGTACGGCGGCAATGAGTTCGTTTGTGTTCGCTTTGGGTGTCAGCGCGAGTAGTGCGAAGATTAGGCTGGCCAGGAGAGGGGGCTTACTCATCATATCTTGGTCTGCATCACTGGTTTGGCTCGGGTATTCGTTTCAAATAATACAACAATTCTGTAATCCACCGGCAAATGGTTTTCAACTTGCGCCCCACAATAGTAATGTGATTAGTCGAATAGAGTCAAACTTCCCGCGTGGCATATAAACCGTTTGTATTCTCCGTCTATGGCAGGCACTTTTAAACTATAGAAGTCAGTATAAAAAAGTCAAAAGTGTGTTGATGCATGAAGAGTGTCTTGCAGGATTATTGTTGTTTAACAAACTTCTTAACGATCGCTTTACGTGCGGCTGCCACATCGGGCAGGGTCTTGCTGCGCACAGCGCTCACTTCAGTAGCAGTGTACAAGACAAAGTCCGCGGGCAACTCCTTCTTGCTTTTGGTCAGAAGAATCCAGTTTAACAGCTCCGCCAGGGCCTCGTCGTTCAGTGGAGCATTGGCAGATCCGGGCACCTGAACCAGAAACTCCCTGCCTCCTGGCACACCGATGAACTGACCCACAAAGTTTTGCATGTTGGGAACACTGCCTGGCAGGCCGCTGCCATCGCCTTGGTGACAGCCCTGGCAATTGAGCATGTAGTTCGCTTCGGCCCTTTTTTCATCGACGGCAGCGGTACACACCATCGTTATGCCTGAGAGAATTACCGCCAGCAGTGTTTTCATTGGGCGCTCCTTAAAAAAGTTCAGGGTAGGTTGCTGCCAAGGGTAAGCGCAGGCTTGCGGAATGGGCAGCGCTGCTTTTAGTGGATTTTGCCTTAATGGCGGCCACCTCCTCTGCGGTATAGGGCTTCCAGTCTTTGGCGACGTGCTTTGCATCCAAAACCAGAACCGAGTAGTTCAGCACGTCACTTAAGCTCTGATCATCAAGCCCCGCACCTTGGGCTGGCATTACCCCCATGTAGGGCGTACCGCCAACGTTTATGGGACCCATTAGCCCAGCGTCTATCACTTCCACCAGGTAGTTGCGACCCAGATCAGTGGCGGCAATACCCGCCATACGATTTTTGAGTGGAGGGAAAGCCCCTGGAATGCCCTGGCCGTCAGTCAGGTGGCAGGCAACGCAGCGTTGAAAGGGCTTGCTGCCGGCGTGTTGTTTTTCGGCCTGGGCAACACTTGCGCAGAGTAATATCGCGGCTATGGCTATCGAAAAGCGCGTCGTCATTTGTTTGCTCCCTGATCCATTGCCACACCCAATATCACAGCCGTTGAACAGGTGTATACATTGCTCTCAGTTCCCAGACACCAGTTGGTATCGTTATTGGTTTGTGCTCTGTAAATAGGTGTATCGTTTTCATTGCGATTGCACATGCAGCGCCCGCAGCTGGTTTTACCACAACAGTCATTGTAGGAAATGATGTAGTGAACACCGTCAGCGGGGTTTTGACAGGTACCAATCCAGGTAATTGGCGACATTTCGGTGCCGGGGGGGCAGCTGTTTTGGGTGCCTCCACAACAACTGCATAGGAATCCGTCAATGGCGCAGTAGCGCCAATAGTCACAGCTGGACGGATCGCCAGGGTCGCCGGCATTGCCGGTTGTTTGGGGTGCGACACCGGGGTAACCATTGCTGGCGCTGGGTGCAGCGCTGGCTCTGGAAACCGGTAGCAGTGGCATGCTTGCACCCACAACCATAAGGGAGCCCAGTCGAGTGAGCAGGCTTCTGCGCGAGGTCTGTTGCGCTAGAGAGCGGGAGGATTTCTCGGTTAATTTATCGAGCCAGGTCATGTCAGTCTCCTACGCCGCGTTGCTGTTGGATGTGCCGGGGGCGGCATTAAAATAATCCTGGATCGATGGGATACCCAGTTCCTTTGACTCAAATAAACTTTCAATATGTTCACGGGAGTTTACTAGTCCGTGGGAGGCTATGATTCCCTGCTCGTCAATCAATACAGCAAAGGGCAGCTTGGCCACGCCGTATCGCACACCCAGGTTTTTCGAAGATACATACTGCGCGTCTTCGAGACCATTTTGATGAATGTAGTTTTGATGTAGTGCCAGTTCGCCATCACTGGCGAAAATGACGTCCATCCAGCTCGATTCTGCAGACTGGGCGGACCGCAAGCTCGGAAGTAAAGACTTACAAACTGGACAGTCTGGCGACATAAAAAACAGCAGCTGACTTCGCCCTTTGGCGGGTTGGCCGGCCGTGATGGTTTTCCCGGAATTAAGGTCCTGCACGGGTACGTGTGGCGCATCTGCGCCGACTTCTAATGTTTGGTTCATCATCAGGGCGCCGGCGGGGGCCACTCTCTCATAGAGCACACCTATTTGACGGGTTAAGGCAAACACCAATACCGACAGCCCTAATAGCAGTACCCATAATACAAGATTAGAAATGATCAGAATGTTATACATGATTGTGTACCTTTTGTTGTAGTTTGTTGTTGGTGCGCAGTTGTGTAAGAGAGTGGTAGAAGAAGATAAAAACGACGGTGCTGGCCAGAGCCAGACTCCACGTTCCGAGACTAGTCGGGAGAAGCGTGCTGAAGTATCCCACCCAGCCGGCCATCATTACTAAGCCGACATTTCGGCCCACTAACCACAGACTGATCCCTTCTGATCGGGCGGGTCCGTTACACCCGCAATCTATATCGACCCTGCCTCTTTGAATATTGATCAGCATGCCGGCAGTGTAGGCGCTTAGAAGAAAAACCATGCCCGGTAATGCAAACTCTCTAGCAGCAGGAATGAGTAACGCGATGCCCAGTGTTATTTCTAACAATGGAAGACTTTGCCCTAAAGGCCTGAGTAAGCCCTCGGGTACAACTCGATAGTTTTCAAGCGCCGCCCGAAAATGTTGAGGTGCGGAAAACTTATGCAGGGCGCTGTCCACAAACACATAACTTAAACTCAGAACCGCAACGGCGCTTATAAAAGACAGAATCATGGCCGCTTACCTCTGTGCGTGAATGCTAAAGGGAGTGGAAGCAACATCGCCAATCATTTTTAACCACTCGCCGTTTTGGGGGTTGTAGATATCCATTTGCATAGAGGCATTAACTACGACCAAGTAAGGTTGCTTGCCGCTGGTTAATTCAATCGATACGCCCCATTGTTTTAGGGCAAAGCTGTTCACTCGTTTGCGTTTTTTGGGGTCATAAACCCATACTTCAGATCCACCGCCTTTATGGCTGCCGTTGTAACCGTCTTTGTGCATGAGAATGTAGATAAGCCCACGGTCATTAACGGTGGCGATTTGCCATCCGCCGGGGCGCCAGTTTTCGGCTCGCTGCTGTTCGTTTAGCAATGACCAGGTTTGTTTAACAACGGGTGTTTTGCCGCTGAAGTCTATGGGCTGGATCTCGCCCTTGAAGCTTGGGAACCAGGCGGTTTTACCAATATAAACCGGTTTGTCGAACAGGGGATCGTCGTCTACGTCAAAAAAGGGCGAGACATTTTTCTGGTGTGTCAGGTTTCCTTTTTTATCGAACTGGGCGCTAAAGAGAGAGCCGTTACTGCACAGTGATGCAAAACCTCGTTTGCCTGCGGGATATACCAGCCCGCAGCCTGGAATCTGCGTTTCGCTTAAAATTTTACGGGAGTCCATATCAATCATTGTCACAGAAGCGGCGGGGGTAAAATTGAACAGCAATAAAAAGCGATCATTGTCGACCAGCTGTAAAGTGTATCGGTGGGCAACCACTTGGCCGCGTTTGGCTCCGGGCAGCGCAATTTCACCAATGCGTTTGAGGTGTTTTTTGTCGTAGATGGTTATTACGTCGGTGCGCTCGCCGCGAGTGCCACGCGCGTAAAATGATTCCGCAACATAGAGTTCTTCTTTGTGTCGGGATTCAATAAAACTGGCAAATTGCGCGGCATCTAATGCGCCTTTGTAGTTTCTGGTGCCAGGGGCTACGTCCACCAGAGCCACTTTTCCGGCCAATAGTGTTTCAAAATTTGAGTCGTGCACATAAATCAGGCTTTCGGGGTAGGTATCGGGCATGGTCTCTACGGCCGGCGTGGGCTCGGCAGGCAGATTGGCAGCCAGTACAGTGGCGGCACTCAAGCAGAGTGCCGCAGCGCTGGTGAATGTGGCTAGATTTCTTGAGAAATCCTTCATAGTGTTTTCCCACTCGGTTGTTGATGTTGGCTTGAGGGTGCAAATATAGTGTGGTCGACCTAAATTAATATGTCAATAGACCTAAAATTAATTTGTGACCGACGACCGCGTGAAACGGCCGTAGAAGTGTTATTGCTTAAAGGGGGTTATTTGGGGATTTGACCAGAGCGTATCAGCCATAGGAAGGATTGGCAGGCCATTTCGATTATATTATCGGTTTCTTTCTTCCACGGTTTATTATAACCAATGAACATAGTGTGGCCCTCCATTGAGGCGGTGACAAAGAGCGCCAGGCGTCGCAATTGCTCTTCGTCTAATGCAGGGTTTAGTTGTCTCATTACATCGATCAAGGTAAGTCGATAGCGTTCATACATCTGATCCATGAATTCATCGGCATGATCATTGTGGTTGGCTAAAGACCAGACTTCCGGAAAGAAATAAGTAGTGGTTTTTTTATTAAGATCGCTAATAACCACTTTAATAATAGCCTTAAACTGTGTCTCCGGGTCTTGCTCAGCCTCGTGTCGCAGTGCTTCAAACTGATTCAGGTAGCGCTGTATGCAGTTGTCGAGCATTGCTTTGATCAAATTATCTTTATTGGGGAAATAGTATTGCAGATTGCCCAGTGTGATATTGGCGGCCTCTGCAATTTTTCTCAGTGAAAAATTGTGGTAGCCCTGATCGGTAATTAATTTCTCCGCAGCCAGCAATATCAATAGTGATGTTTGCTGGCCTTTGCCTGATTTTCCTCGCAAAGGGTTAGAATTTTCTGTTCTTGATGGTTTGGCCAATGTCATTAATCTCGTCATTGTTTTCCTCCGGCACATCCGGAGGGGGTTGCTGTTACTGGTGTTTAAGCTAGTGTAACTGCTTATACCCTCAATAAACATATTAGTTGTGTCAAAAAAACAATACAGTTGACATATTAAATACGATCGACCTAATATAGTGACAGAATTATAAATAACAACATCAACTGGAGAACAGATATGAGAGTTGCCGATAAGACTAAGATACTTGCTGGCCTAAGTGTCCCCATGCTTGCCTTAAGTGTCGATATTCACGCCCTGGTGTTAGAAGAGATTGTTGTCACCGCACAGAAGCGGGAGCAAAGCCTGCAGGATGTCGGCATCGCGGTCACGGCCTACACGGGCGATCAGTTGAAAGCTCTGGGATACGACAATGCCCAGCAGATAACACAGCAGTCGCCGGGTGTGACCACCATCCAGCCCAACGGTCCTTCCTCCTTTTTTCTCAGTGTTCGCGGTGTCGCGCAAAATGACTTTTCAGGCGATCACCAGGAGTCACCGGTGGCGATCTATGTTGATGAGGCTTATATCAGTGCTGCATCAGGTGCGGGTTTCCAGTTGTTTGATATGGAGCGTGTAGAGATATTGCGCGGCCCGCAAGGCACGCTGTTTGGGCGCAATGCAACGGGTGGTCTGGCTCACTATATTACCAACAAACCCGGAGATGAGGTCGAGGGTTATGTTGACCTGACCATGGGGGAATATGATCAAGTGGTATTGGAAGGTGCGGTGGGAGGCCCCATCAGTGACACCGTGTCCGGTAGAATTTCTTTCCTTCACAATGATCACGACGGTTATATTGATAACCGTATTGGCACAGACTTGAATAATGGTGATGACTGGGCCGTGCGTGGGCATTTGCAAATTGATTTGAGCGAAGATGTGAGCTGGTTGCTGACCGCAAAGGCGGCTGAGCAAGATATTAATTCAGGCTTTTTTAAACACAGTTCCGCGCGTCAAAACCCAGCGACGGGTTTGGGCGAGCATTTCTCCGGATCTGATTTACAGGGTGATGGCGACTCCCTCGCTACAGCATACCAAGACAGCTCCAGTGATGTGCATTCCGGAGAATACAACCTGATTGGACACAACAAACTCGAAACCTCAGGGCTGACCAGTAATATCCAATGGTCAAATGGGGGTTTGGATTTTGCTTTTGTGACTGACTTCTTTAGCCTGGAAAAAGATTACCTTGAGGATTCTGATGCTTCACCGAATGATTTTTTTGCCTTTTATCTAAAAAGTGATCTCGACCAGTTTTCTCAGGAAGTGCGTGTTAGTGGATCATCCGACTCTCTCCAGTGGGTCGGCGGCATTTATTATCTGAGCGTCGATGGTGATTTTGAGAATGGCGGCGCCGCCGGCAACTTCTTTGGCGCAGCATTTCCAGGATTTGGGCTGGGTGGCACAAACATCGGTTTATACAATCCTTTTTCAACAGAAACTGATTCGGTCTCAGTGTTTGGTCAGGCAGAATTTTCGTTGAAGGAAAACCTGACCTTAATTGCGGGTCTCCGGTGGACCAAAGAGAAAAAAGAAACAGACTTTATTCAATATGCCGCAGAATTTGCCAACCCGGCCACAAGTGATGTGGTTGGCAACGACTTCTTGGGAATAGGCGGAGCCTTGTTTACTTTTAACCCCTCTGAAGTGACTAACGATCCCGGCGGCACAGCGTTTGGGTTTCCACTGGTGTTGGGTAACCCTGGTGATGCCAAAAAAGACGACGATCTAATCACCGCCAAGCTCGAGCTAGATTGGCATGTCAATGCAGATACGCTGGTTTATGCCAGTTACAATCGTGGTATTAAAGGGGGGGGATTTAACGCTCCTCTGGATGCGACCAATTTTTACGATGGCGATCCATCTACCGGTGGTCCTGAAGATATGGCATTTGACGAAGAGGTATTGAATGCCTACGAAACGGGATTCAAATTGTCCTTCGCAGACGGTCGGGCGCGACTTAATGCCACCGTTTATTATTACGATTATCAAGATTATCAGGCTTTCAGCCTGGAAGGTTTGACAACGTTTGTTTTCAATACCGATGCGGAAACCTACGGTGGCGAAATCGAATTGCAAGCCTCGCCGACTGAAGGGTTGGATATCATGTTTGGTGCATCTTACATAGACAATACGGTTGAAGATGCCTATCGCCTGCCTTCCGGTGAAACTCTTGACCGTGTCGCGGTGATGACACCGGAGTGGAGCTTCAATGGACTGGCACGATATGAGTGGGCCGCAATGGGTGGCAACCTGGCCATTCAGGCAGACTTCAACTACATGGGCGACCATTATTTCCAGTTGAAAAACTCCCCGGTCGGTGAAGAGGATGCTTATACCCTGGTTAATGCACGGGTGACTTACACCAGTGGCGATGGCAATTGGAATGTCACGGCCTTCCTGGATAATGCAACGGACGAAGAATATCGCACCATGGTGTTTGACCTTGCTGGTCCCGCTTCTGGTGGCGGATTTGGTTTGGCGGAAAACTATTATGGCACGCCGCGCTGGTGGGGTGTGACGCTCGGATACAACTGGTAGGGGCGTCTTGTGAGCAATTATCTTTCAGAAGTTGAAACCTTCACCTGGGAGCGTCCCAGCCATTACAATTTTGCCCGGGACGTAATCGATCGCTGGGCACAAGACCCCGACAAGGTGGCGCTGCGCTGGCTCGATGATAATGGGGCAGATTTGGCCCTGAGCTTCGCCGATATCAGCGAACGCTCACGCAAAGTTTGTAACCTATTGTCGGAGGCCGGCGTTAAACGAGGGGATACCGTTGTTGTGGTGCTGGGCCGTCAAACGGCTTGGTGGGAAGTATTGACTGCGTGCATTCGCATGGGTGTGGTGGCCTCGCCGGGCACCACTCAGTTATCTGCAAGGGATCTGGCTTATCGCGTAAATGCTGCAAACGCCAGCGCAGTGGTTACCGATTTAATGTGTGCAAAAAAGATCGATACCATTGTGGGTGAGTGCCCGACATTACAGACACGCATTCTTGTAGACGGGGAGCGTAGTGAGTGGATTGATTACGATCAGGCCCTGCTATCTGCTTCGACCCACTTTGAGACTTGTAATACTCAGAGTGATGAAGACGCGCTGTGCTACTTTACCTCCGGTACCACTGGTTACCCTAAGATGGTTATGCATTCGCACAGTTATGCCATTGGGCACCAGACCACCGGTCGTTTTTGGTTAGACCTCACACCCGATGACTTGCATTGGAACATCAGCGATACCGGTTGGGCCAAAGCTGCCTGGAGCAGTTATTTTGGGCCCTGGGCTTGCGGTGCTGCGTTGTTTGTACACCACACGAGTGGTTTCAACCCCGCCAAGACATTAGAAATGTTATCGGCATATCCTGTGACCACAATGTGTGGTGCTCCTACGATTTACCGCATGTTGGTTCAGCACCAACCTGAAACCCATCAATATCCATACTTGCGACACTGTGTGGGTGCGGGTGAACCGCTCAACCCTGAAATCATTGAGGTGTGGGAACGGGCAACCGGGCTTATTATTCGCGACGGTTTTGGTCAGACGGAAACCACTTTGTTATGTGGAAACTTCAAGGGTGTTGAGCCGCGCTTTGGTTCAATGGGCAAGCCGGCACCCGGTATTGAGCTTGCTGTGGTTGACCTCGACGGGCAACCCGTGGCCACCGGAGTGGAGGGTGACATTGGTGTTAGGGTAAAACCCGTTGCTCCGCAGGGCTTGTTTAAGGAATACAAAGGCGAACCCGAACGAACTGCTAGTTGTTTTCGCGGAGATTGGTATTTGACGGGCGATCGGGCAACCGTAGATGAAGATGGGTATTTTTGGTTTGTCAGTCGCGCGGATGACGTGATTTTGTCTGCAGGTTATCGCATTGGTCCTTTTGAGGTGGAAAGCGCGCTAATAGAACATGATGCCGTGGCGGAGTCTGCGGTGGTGTCTAGTCCGGATGAGCAGCGTGGCGAAGTGGTGAAGGCGTTTGTGATATTGAGCCCTGGGCACGATGCCTCAGACACTCTGAAACTTGAACTACAACAACATGTGAAAGCCGTTACCGCTCCCTATAAATATCCTCGCAAGTTGGAGTTTGTAGAGGAGTTGCCAAAAACCGTGAGTGGCAAAATTCGACGCATTGAATTGAGAGAGCGCGAGTGGGCTTAAACGCAAACGGTTGAACCGCTAAGGAATAAACACGCAAATGAATCTTAAAGAAAGTTATTGTCGTGGCCCCGAGAGTGACAACTTGCTCAATATCACTATCGCCGAGGCTTTTGACTCAACGGTGGAGCAGGACCCAAACGCACTGGCTCTGGTGGTTGATCATCAGGGTGTTCGGTTGAACTACCGTCAGTACCAGGACAAAATCAACCAACTGGCCGTGGGTTTGTTAAGTCTGGGTATTGGCTCCGGAGACCGGGTTGGCATCTGGTCACCCAATTGCCTTGAATGGTGTTTAACGCAGTTTGCGACCGCGAAAATTGGTGCTGTTCTGGTGTGTATTAATCCGGCCTATCGCAGTCACGAATTGGCCTACGCCCTAAATAAAGTGGAGTGCAAGGCACTGGTAAGTGCCGAGCAGTTTAAGGGCAGCCAATATTTGGATATCTTAAAAACTCTCGCCCCGGAGCTCGACAGCTGTGCACCCGGCAAGCTTGAATCTGAGAAGTTACCGCATCTGAAAACTCTCCTGCGCCTGGGTGATGGGACGACCCCAGGCTTTTTTAATTTCGACGACTTTTGCCATGAGGCGAGCCCTGAACAGTTGGCGCAATTGGCCGATGTGCAGGCGAGTCTGAATTGTGAAGACGCAATCAATATTCAGTTTACCAGTGGCACCACTGGCAACCCGAAAGGGGCAACCCTGAGTCATTACAATGTGCTAAACAACGGTAAGTTTGTGGGCGATGGCATGCGCCTGGGGCCAAAGGACAAACTGTGTATTCCCGTTCCTCTCTATCATTGTTTTGGCATGGTGATGGGCAACCTTGCCTGCATTACGCACGGTTCTGCGGCGGTGTTCCCGAGTGAGGGCTTTGATCCTGAAGCCACATTGCGGGTTGTTTCAGAACAGAAATGCACGGCATTGCACGGTGTGCCTACGATGTTTATCGCCGAACTCGATCACCCGTCTTTTAAGCAGTTTGATCTGTCTTCACTGCGCACGGGCATCATGGCCGGTGCCTCCTGCCCAATTGAATTGATGAACCGCATTATCGAGAAAATGCACATGAAAGATGTGTTAATCGCCTATGGGCAAACCGAAACCAGCCCTGTGAATCACATGACATCCCACACCGATGCCATTGAGAAACGTGTTGCCAGTGTTGGTAGGCCGGGCCCCCATTTGGAAATTAAATTGGTGGACAGTGCTGGTGAGATTGTGGCGGCGGGAGAAAAAGGCGAGATTTGTGTTCGTGGTTACGCGGTTATGCAGGGTTATTGGAATGACTCACAGCAAACAGAAGAAACCATTGACACCGACGGCTGGTTGCACTCCGGGGACTTGGGAATCATGGATAGCCAAGGTTATACCGAGGTGGTGGGGCGCATTAAAGACATGATCATTCGAGGTGGCGAGAACATTTATCCGCGGGAAGTGGAAGAGTTTTTGTATTCTCATCCGGCGATTAAAGAAGTTCAGGTATTTTCGGTGCCAGAGGAAAAGTTTGGCGAACAGGTGTGTGCCTGGATTGAGCTCAATGATCACTCTGAGGCCGATGCCGAAGCCATAAAAAACTATTGCCGTGACAAAATCAGTTATTTCAAAATTCCACAACACATCCGATTTGTGAGCGAGTTCCCCATGACGGTCACAGGGAAACTCCAGAAATACAAAATGCGTGAGGCCATGATTGAAGACCTTCAGTCTGCCCAGTAATAATAATGACGAGAAAGGATCAGTACTATGAGTGATTACAAATTATTGATTGATGGAAAACTACTGGCGGTTGAAGACAGCTTGCCGGTTATCAATCCCGCCGATGAAACACTGGTGGCGAACTGCCCTCTGGCAACCGGCGCTCATCTCGAAGACGCGGTCGCTGCAGCCAAAAGAGCGGGACCCGCCTGGGCGGCAAAGTCGTTTGCGGAACGTCGAGGAGCCTTATTAGCGATAGCGGATGTACTCAAGGCTAACGCTGAAGACCTGTCAACACTTTTGACTCTTGAGCAGGGTAAACCCAAAGTGCAAGCAGATGCGGAAGTGGCATTCTCCGAAATATTTTGCCGCCATTTCGCCGATCAAAGTCTCGACCCAGAAGTACTGTTTGAAAATGAAGGGCAGCGAGTGGAGGTTCATCGCAAACCACTGGGTGTTGTAGCGGGCATAATGCCCTGGAATTTCCCTTTGTTAATTGCCGTCTACAAACTGGCACCCGCATTGATTGTGGGTAATACCCTGTTGCTAAAACCCGCCCCCACAACGCCATTGTCGGTGTTGAAATTAGGCGAACTGATTGCCGACATTCTGCCTCCAGGGGTGATTAATATTCTCACCGACAATAATGATCTGGGCCCTATGATTACCGCCCACAAAGATATCGCAAAAATTTCCTTTACGGGATCAACCCCCACCGGCAAGGCCATCATGGCGGCGGCTGCACCGACCTTGAAGAGGCTTACGCTTGAACTCGGTGGTAACGATGCCGCCATTGTGTTGGACGACGTAGATCCGAAACAAGCGGCCCAGGGTATCTTTGGTGCCGCTTTCCTCAACAGTGGCCAGGTTTGTATTGCACTTAAAAGACTCTATGTACACGAGTCGATTTACGATGAGGTCTGTGAGGAAATTGCCGTGCTTGCCCGTGGCGCCAAAGTTGCCAATGGTTTTGACAGTGGTGCTGAGTTTGGTCCGGTACAAAACCGTGCTCAATATGACAAGATTTGTAACTACCTTGTCGACGCTCGTGAACATGGCAATATCATTGCCGGGGGAGAGGTGAGTGATGAACCCGGGTTTTTTGTGCCGCTCACTGTCGTCAAAGATATCGAGGATGGCACTGCAGTGGTAGATGAAGAGCCCTTCGGCCCAATTCTGCCTATTTTAAAATTCAGTTCTGAAGCGGATGTTATTGCACGTGCAAATAACTCGGCTTATGGCTTGGGGGGGTCTGTTTGGTCGGCGGACCCGGAACGGGCCAGGCAATTGTCTCTACAATTGGATTGCGGCACGGTGTGGATTAATCAGCACTGCGCTTTTGGGCCAAATATCCCATTCCCCCCCGCGAAGGAATCGGGTCTGGGGGTTGAGTGGGGTGAAGACGGCCTTAAGGAATTCACCGCTATGCAAGTCGTGAATATCAACACGGCCTATCAGGAGCCTGTTCACTAGTGTGGGCGGGCCGGTAGTGCTTTCGAATTAATCATAAAGCCTCAAATGACCCACGCTGTTTTCTTAGAGAGTTTCCTGTATTGTGGTTATCGCAATACAGGACAAGGACGTGGCAGTGCAGAAATGAGCTCCTTCTCCATTTTGTCAATTCTGATCGCAATGTCTACAAAAGGAGTTTTCTATGGGTCAATATATTATTAGTTATCTCGGCGGCAATCAGCCCTCAACACCTGAAGAGGGCAAGCAGCATTTTGCCAAATATAAAGAGTGGTTATCGTCGCTGGGTGATTCGGTAGTCAGCCCGGCCAATCCCTTTAAAAATACTACCGTGGTCAGTAGTGATGGCACGGTAACAACGGGCAGTCAAACGACAATGTCCGGATACACGATTATTACTGCTGAGTCTATGGATAAAGCATTGGAAGTGGCAAGAGCTTGTCCTTTCCTGGATATTGGTGGATCGCTAGAGGTATCAGAGCTGGTGCAGATGTCGGTCTGACAACCAAGATAATTAAGCTTTTCGAAAATGGTGCCGGGCTAGCGATCCTTGGCCCAGCACCCACCCGCGCACGCTCTCCTTGAACAGAGGACCGTGGCGGTTTATTAAGGCAGTCAGTCTTCGTTGATGTAATCCACCACTTCCAGATCAAACCCGGAGATGCCGGCATATTTGATTGGCGCGCCCAGTAAGTGCATTTTTTTGACACCCAGGCTTCGCAAAATTTGTGAACCTGCGCCCACCTGCTGGAACTGCACGTGTTCTGAACCCGGCTGGGATGACTTCATTTTTTCGCCAAACACTTCCTGAAGTTGCACTTCCAGATTCTTTCGGCCGTGGTTTTCGCCTTCGCCTAAAAGAATCAGCACGCCGCTCCCCAGGGATTCAATTTTTTTCATCGCCCGGTGGAATGTCCAGCGGGGGAACTTCGCACCCGGTTCAACCAAAGTCAAAAAGTCGCGTACGGGGTCTGGTGCGTGCACTCGCACATATACGGGCTCGGCAACATTAAGCTCGCCTTTCACCAGTGCGTGGTGAACGATGTCTGTCGCCTTGTCCAGATAGGTATGCAAGGTGAAAGCACCAAAGGTGGTTTCAATCTCCCGGGAGCAGGTGCGCTCAAGTGTATTTTCGTTGGCCAGTCGGTAGTGAATAAGATCGGCAATGGCCCCCATCTTTAAACCGTGTTCGGCAGCAAATACTTCCAGGTCGGGGCGGCGCGCCATGGAGCCGTCGTCATTCATGATTTCTACAATCACCGCCGCGGGTTCCAAACCTGCCAGGCGGCCAAGATCACAGCCCGCTTCGGTGTGGCCCGCGCGGCTGAGTACTCCGCCCGGCTGTGCCATTAGGGGGAAAATATGCCCGGGCTGAACAATGTCGACAGGTTTAGCGTTGGGGCCCACGGCCGCCTGTACAGTGAGTGCGCGGTCCGCAGCTGAGATGCCGGTGCTGACACCTTGGGCGGCCTCAATGGAAACTGTGAAGTTGGTGCCATGTACAGACTTATTGCCCGAAACCATGAGTGGCAATTGCAGTTGCTCGCAGCGCCTCTCTGTGAGAGTGAGGCAAATAAGCCCGCGGCCATATTTGGCCATAAAATTAATGTCTTCCGGGCGCACCAGGGAGGCGGCAATCAACAGATCCCCCTCGTTTTCACGGTCTTCGTCGTCAACCAGAATCACCATTTTGCCCATTCGGATGTCGGCGATAATTTCTTCGGTGCTGTTTAAAGCCATGTCTTGCCTCTCGATAATAAGTGGGGTTCAGCGGTGGCCGGCAAAGCCCGCAGCCGTTTTGCTCGCTGAGAAGACCGGATTATTATCCAATTTGCAGCGCTTTGAAACCCGTTTTTGCTTTTCGAGGGTTTAATAGATGACCGTTCTTTCCTGCTCTACAAACTGTTGAAAGCTCTGCTGCCAGTGACCATCGGGCCAAAGTATGTCCATGGCGCCTTCTTCTGGATACCAAGCGCTTGTGTAGAGCGTACCCCAGCCGTGGGCCTGGGCGCTGGTGCGATAGAGCGGAGGCTGTAAAAACAGTTGCAGAAAATGCTCGTAATTTTGTCGGGGGTCCTGTTGCCGGCTGGCAATAAATTGTTCCCGCACACGGCTGTCTGCCAGTGTTTCATACAGGGCAACTTCCCTGGGGTTTTGGTGATTGGTTGCCCGTGGTGAATGGGTGATCCTGGCTTCTTTGTCCGGTGAGAGCATGACCGTCACAAATTCACCCTGTCGGTCCAGAGCGGTAACATTGTATGACATCTGCACCGGAATTCGCTTTAGAACCGACACGGCTTCTTTGACCGTTTGGCAAAACTCAAGCAGATAACGCAGCACCAAGGTGATGGCAAAACCTCGATCCAGAACCCGCCGGCCGCCATAGGCCAGCGAGACTGCCAGCCCGTGTTCGTTCATGCCATCGAGTACTCCCCACAAACAGTCACTCATCGCCATGACACGTGTGCCGTTCCAGTTGCTTTGTAACAAGACGGATTCACACAGGCTTGCTGGAAAGTCGTAGTTGCGTACCAGTGCGCTTCTGTCTCTGGTCCACACGCCCTGAGAGCAGCCGGCCACAAACGCAGGGGGATCATAGAGACTGAGAAAACGGGCGCTAAGTTCGTCCGCCACACACCGCACAAGCAGGCGTTCGTAGGTGGGCACTAATTCAGGCATATGGGCTTTGAGCATATTCAGACCCCGGGTGTAATCGGGGCGGCGAGCCTCTCCATCACGCAAATACCAACGCAGATAGGCCTGTGCACTTTCCTGCCAGAGGTGTTCTATCGCAAGGCCGGGCCCGAGATCGCTAATTGCACGAAAGCGGGCCCGTGTGGGTGTCAGTGTAGAGTCGCTGATCACAGCGTCACACTGTATCGAGAGTGGTTACGTTTTTCGGCATGGCGAATTCTTTTTGACCGTTGATGTCTTCTCGGCTGGGTTTGCATAGAGGGCCGAGGGATTGCAAATAACTGTCGTCCCAAATTTCACGGTTGTAGACCGCAAAATCTGCCTTGCGATCCCGGAAGCTCTTTAAGGGCTGGCCGAGGTGTAATATGCCCCGCTCACGCTGACGCCTGACCTGGTCGAGGTCGATCTCAATAGGTATAAATTCTTCCTGTGTTTGTGACTGGTGCAGTGCGCGCCCCGAGGGATCGATGACACAGCTGCGACCGTTGCCTCCGGCGCCCAGCCCGTTGATGTCAAACACATAAGCCTGAAACATCGCTGCACTGGCATGGGCGATATGTAGTTCTACTTCCCTGTCGATGGTGTTGGTTAACACCGGGTGAAGAATGACTTCGGCGCCTTTTGAGACCAAGGTGCGGGTGGTTTCGGGAAACCACATGTCATAACAAATGGATAAACCAAAACACCCCACCTCGGGCACATCGAATACCAGGCATTCATCGCCGCTGCTCACGCCCTGTTCATAGGGCATAAACGGGAAGACTTTTCGATACCGCGTAACAATGTCGCCCTGGGGGTTAATCACAGGCAGCGTGTTGTATATCAATCCGTCATTAAGCTCAAACATTGAACCCGGAATCAACCAGACTCCGTGCTGTTTTGCCATCGCCCTGAGCTGATCTTCCGCGTTGCCCGGCATCACTTGTGCGTGTTCAATGGAGGGACCAAATGGGGCCAATTCACTGAATACCACCATTTGAACCCAGGGGTGGAGGTGCATCAACATGTCGAGTCGCTGACCCATTTCACGCAGATTGTTTTGAGTGGAAATGTGCATCTGCACACCGGCAATGGCAAAAGGTGTCATTAATCGCTCCCGTTGTGTTATTAGTTTATTTTGTAAAGCAGGCCGTCGTGTTTTTTCAGGTTCATGTCGGGCGCGGGCAGTGTGGTGCTGTAGGATTGCTTGATGGCATTGTTCCAGCTCACCGCACGTTCGTTAATTTGACCCTCGCTGTCTTGAACCCGACCGCGGGTTAATAAAATACCCAGGTCTGCACCTTTGTAGCTGTATTCCCCCGGTCCAAGTATTCTCAGGAAAAAACCTTCTGCCTGATCAGAGGCATTGCTCCAGTCTACCGAGCGGCGTAAAAATTCAATTTCGCCCTGTTCGTCAATGCGCCAAATTCCAGAGGCGGGGGCCGAGGTGATTAAACCCACTTTGTCGTGAGTTTGTTTCAATACCAGCGTGCTCCAGCTGTCGTAGTGCAACCAGCGCTCCTGTATCGCATCGAAATCCAGCTCATATTCAACATCAAAGAATTCTAACAAATGGAAAAATAACAGTGGCACACCACCGTATTTTTGGGTGATTAAATTGGTAACGGGCGAGGCGCCACTGATGCGCGGATTGATTTCTCCCAGGTACACCTCTTCAGTGTCGCGATCGATAAGAAAGTCCATGCAGAAAGTACCTTTATACCCTTCTTTATAGAGCCGTTCTCCCAGAGCGCGGGTCATTTCTATGATGCGATTGCGTTGTGATTCAGTGAATACGGTAGCCGCGGTTTCATTCCCACACCAACCGCCTTTGTAAGGGGTTATGTCGGTGTGTCCAACCACTTCCATCATCACGGGCCCAACCAGTGTGCCGTATCGGGTCGCCACTCCCTCTACGGTTCCAGAAATGGGGTCAATACGTTTCATTATCTTCAGCTCTTCACCCACAATGTCCTTTTCATAACGTTGCCAGTCTTCGGCATTGTCGATAAAAAATGTGGTACGGCCAGAGTCGCCGTAAGGGGTTTGCACGACCAATTGATCGCCAAGGCCCGCACTTTTTGCCTGCTTGCAAAGTGCCTCATAGGTATCTGCCTTGCCCAGCTTGTTGGGCACGCTGGCAACACCCGCTTCGTTGGCCAGTTGGGTGGTAAATATTTTGGAATCGATCCGGTCTCTCAACTCGGCCGGGGGCAGAGCGATTTCAAGGCCCAGTTTTTTCGCCAATACCTCTGTCTCCTCGTCAAACATCACTGTGAGGAGCTTTCCGCCGGGCGCTTGGCTGCGAATAAGGTTCACCACCTCTTTCTTTCTCAACAGGTAGTTGACAACATCTACCATGGATTCAAATTCGGGTGCGTCTCGCTCGTCGGGCGTAAATACCCGATGGTGATGACTGTCAAAACAATCAAAATAGTTGATGTATTGTAAGGTAGGAACTAACTGTCCGAGTCCCAACACATTGAACGGCGATGCGGAAATAAAGTAAATCGGTGTTTTATTTTCGCTGAAGAAACGGTAGATATCATTGAGTCCTTTGAGCTTCATGGTGTCATAATTCCTCGATTGATTGTCAGGTGTTAAATTATTGTTATTGTCTTGTTGTCGCTGTCTGTGAATGATTTGTCGCAGTATTCTAAGTGAGCAGTGGGTAATGTGTTTCATTGACAAGAAACGGCGATACATAACCTGTTTTCCGGTGTTCCCATGGGCGCTCAAGTTTTTGCCGGTATACATTGAATACCACCCTCGGGGTCTTCGGCAGAATTGCTGCTTGCTGTGGATGCTTTCAGTACTGATGGTTCAGTTAGTGCCGCGGGGGTAATTCGGGGAGTGGTGTTTGTTGCCAATGATTCCCGTTTGAAAGGTCTCCACTGACCCTGTTCTTTGATGTAAGCAACAAAACCATTGATATTTAAACTTGTTTCTCCATCAATCGTTTGAGCGTTCATTGCTGACAGACCGTCTTCTGAGATATTGAGTAAACGATGTAGTTGTCGCGTTTGAACAGAGTCCCACTCCTGTGACGACCACTGACCAGAGAAGTGGAGCTGGGTAGTAAAATAAATCAGATATGCCGATTCACCTTGTTCACTGGTGTAGGGCTGACCGCCGCGTCTAGTAAAATCAACCATCGATAACGCACCCTCGCCAAAGGTGTTATTCAGGCCAGACTGCAATTGTTCATTAATTGTTTTTCTATCGGGCCCCTGGCTGCACCCCGTGAGAAGCAGGCAGAGAGAAGCCAGCAGCAAAAAAAGCAAACTGGAAGACAAAACATTGGAACGGTTCATTGTGTTTCCTCAGTGAACAAAGGGCAGCGCAAGATAAGACTGAATAACCAATGCGTTGGTAATATCAATAAAAAAGGCCCCCACCATCGGCACAACTAAAAATGCCTGAGGGGAGGGGCCAAAACGGGAAACCAGTGATTCCATATTTGCCACGGCTGTAGGCGTGGCACCCAGACCAAAGCCACAGTGACCGCCCGCCATAATGGCGGCGTCATAGTTAGCACCCATCAACCGGAAGGTAATGAAGTAAGCAAACAGGGCAAGGGTGAATGTTTGCACCAGAATAATTAACAGAATGGGGCCTGCAAGATTGAGCAATTCCCAGATGCGCAGAGACATTAGTGCCATTGCCAAAAAGATCGAAAGCGCCATCGTGCCCCATAGGTCGACACAGGCTTTGCTGATTACATATTCACCTGAAAATTCGCAGGCATTGGTGAATATAATGCCGAGGATCAGAGGTACAATAAATGAAGGAATAGGTACAGAATGCGCCTTTAACCATTCGTAGAGGTACGCACCTGCACTCATGCACATAATTAAAATAAGCAGGGTTTCCATCATGCGCTTGGGCGTGACCAGGTCTTTGTCTTCCGGGTCGTAGGTGATGATGTCGTCGCGGTTGTGGTGGGCCTGATGAGAGGCGGGTTCAAGCGCGTGGCGGGCGATCAAGCGTTTGCACACTGGCCCTCCCAGCAATCCGCCCAGCACCAGGCCAAACGTTGCCGAGGCCATGGCGATTTCCAACACACCCTGAAGATTGTGGCTGTCACCCAACATTTCGGCGTAAGTGGCGCCCGTGCCGTGCCCGCCAGAGAGTGTGATGGAACCGGCTATCATGCCAAACAGGGGGTGCAGGTCTGTACTCAGGGCCATAGAAATACCGATGGCGTTTTGTACCATCAAATAGAGGCTGGCTACCAACAGGAAGAGAAAGACTTTGGGGCCGCCTTTCATCAAGAGTTTGAAGCTGGCCCCCAGCCCCACAGAGGTGAAAAACACGATCATTAAGGGTGTTTTTAAACTCAAGTCAAAATTCAGTGATACGTCAAACTGAGCGTAGAGCACCGCGCTGATCAGTGAGAATGCAATGCCTCCCACAACCGGTTCAGGAATATTATTGTCTTTAAGAAAGTGCACTCGGTGATTGATGGCATAACCGGAAAACAGGATCAGCAGGGCAATGCCTATGGTTTCAAAAAAGCCAATATCAAAAGCCATAGCAAACACTCTCGCAGGTGGGTGACGGTGTAGGCCGGTAATTTACCAGCTGCCTGTGTCTAAGCTATTGCTGAAATATGCCATGCGGTGATCAAGTGTTAACAAGCTGTTAACCCGGCAGATGTTAACCGAAGGTTTACAATTTATTGCAAGGTTCTTACCCGGCTGTGAGTGAGATTGGGTATTCTTTTGGCTCCAAATCCCCTACCCAGTAATCACTTGGTGACAATATGGCTGCCCAAAAAACAGAAGAGATGTACAGCGCAATCGGTTTTTATCACCGTTTCTTCCACCAGCGTTCAGACACCTGGAATCAACTCAAAACAGATGTCGCCAGTTTGGCTAAAGAGAGCGAGGGGAGTGAGAAACTAGAGCGCTTGAATACCTCGGTTGTTAATGCTCTAGTGCAGTTAGAACGTTTTGAGGAATACACAGCGTTCCCTTCTAAGAGTGACTTCCAGTATTTGTGGCGGCTCTATCACAGCGAACAGTTTCAGCAATTGGACGTATCAGTGTCACGGGTTGTGCGTGCGATTTCTTCCGGGATATACAGAAGTAAGTCCATTGTGCTCGATCAGCCTTTGATGAAAATGCATAAAGCCGAGGACGACCACCACGCCTCAGAGCTCACGCCAACGGTCACAAAAAGCAAAAATCGTCCTTATTTTGAGCTTCTGCTGGTTGATAATTTTTCGTCGGTTAAGCAGGAAGAGGCCGCCAGACGTGCTTTGCTGGACATGCGGCACGCCGATGACCGGTACATTTATGACGTTGTTGCGGTGAATAACTTTGAAGATGCATTGGTGGCTCTGCTCATCAACCCGAATATTCAGTCATGTATTGTGAGGCATGACTTTGCATTTCGCTCTAAAAACGAAACCGGGTTTTTGCACCCCTATATGCCAAGTACCAATGATTCTGAATTTGCCGATCTGAAAGATGCGCAAAAGGGAGTGTTGTTGGGCACAGCGCTGAAAAACATACGTCCTGAAATTGATTTATTTTTACATACCAATAACGCCTTGGAAGAGGCCGCCACGGGTGAGGCGCTCTGTTTTAACCGAATTTTCTACGGTGATCCGGACATTATTGAGCAGCACCACAGCATTCTACGGGGAATTTATGGTCGTTATCAGACGCCATTCTTCTCCGCACTGCGTTTACATAGCCGGCGGCCTATCGGTGTTTTTCACGCCATGCCGCTGTCTCGGGGCAAGTCCATTTTTGCGTCAAACTGGATTCAAGACATGGCCGAGTTCTATGGGCGCAATATCTTTATGGCCGAGACTTCTGCCACATCCGGTGGTCTGGATTCCCTGTTGCAACCCCGGGGGCCAATGAAAAAAGCACAGGAATTGGCGTCGAAGGCGTTTGGTTCAAAAGAAACGTATTTTGTCACCAATGGCACGTCAACCGCCAATAAAATTGTTGTTCAGGCGCTGATTAAACCGGGCGATATCGTATTGGTAGACCGGGACTGCCACAAGTCCCATCACTATGGCCTGATGTTAATGGGGGCCAATGTTTCCTATTTAGACTCCTATCCGCTTGATCACTATTCGATGTACGGTGGTGTGCCCCTGAGGGATATCAAGAAAAAACTGCTTGAATTCAAACGGGCGGGAAAACTTGATCGTGTCAAAATGTTGTTGCTCACGAACTGCACGTTTGACGGCATTGTCTACAATACTCGCCGTGTGATGGAGGAGTGTCTGGCGATCAAACCAGACTTGGCATTCCTGTGGGACGAAGCATGGTTTGCCTTTGCAACGTTCAATCCAATTTATCGACCGCGCACGGGTATGCATGCGGCCAGAAAAATTAAACACACCTGCCGCACCGAAGACTATCGCAAGCGGTATCAGGAGTACAAAACGGCCTTTGATAAACTCGACCCGGAAGATGATGCCACCTGGCTTGATCGCCCGTTAATGCCAGACCCAGATAAAGTGCGCATGCGGGTATATACCACTCACTCAACCCATAAAACGCTCACGTCTCTGCGTCAGGGCTCGATGATTCATGTCTACGATGAAGATTTCAGGAGTCAGAGTCGGGGCGCTTTTCACGAAGCGTATATGACTCATACCTCTACGTCGCCAAATTACCAGATTTTGGCGTCTTTGGATGTGGGCAGGCGCCAAGTAGATTTTGAGGGCTACGAGCTGGTTCACAAGCAGATTGAAGTGGCCTTGGCGCTTCGTGAGCAGTTGTATCGTCATCCCACCTTGAGCCGGTATTTTAAGGTTCTGGTGAATAAAGACCTGGTGCCAGGAGAATTTAGACAGTCGGGTGTCGAGAGTTACTACGATGACAAAACCGGCTGGAGTCACATGGAGGATGCCTGGTATGACGATGAATTTGTGGTTGACCCAACACGCATCACTCTTTACATCGGTAATACAGGTGTTGACGGCGACACCTTTAAAAACCGTTATTTAATGGACGCCCACGGTATACAGGTGAATAAAACCTCACGTAACACCGTTCTGTTCATGACCAACATTGGTACAAGTCGCAGCGCTATTGCCTACCTGATTGGTGTATTGGTTAAAATCGCCCGCGACCTCGATGTCCGGCAGGAAGAGAGTAGCCCGGCCGAACAATTGATCATAAAAAAACGCGTGGTATCTTTGACAAGGGAGCTGCCGCCGCTGCCGGACTTTAGCCATTTTCATCGAATATTTAGTCCGGGTTATGCAGATCAGACCACCGAAGGAGATATTCGCAAGGCTTATTTTGATGCTTATGATGATGAAAACTGCGAATTTTTGCGTATTGATAACGGCGATTTACAACGGAAGATTCAAAAGGGTTGCGAAGTGGTGGCCGCAACATTTGTAATTCCCTATCCTCCTGGGTTTCCCGTGCTGGTACCTGGGCAAGTAATCAGTGAGGAGATACTGGCGTTTATTCTGGCGTTGGATGTATCGGAAATTCATGGTTACAACCCCGATGTGGGTGTATGTGTTTTCCGAGATTCTTTACTGCAGGCGGAAGATTCCCGCCCGGAAACGAAAGTTATTACGCAAGAGAAAGTAGAGAAGGAGCGTATCAAAAAGAAAAGAGAGAAAAAGACCGCGGTCCCGCTTTAGACCGCGCTCACCTCGGCGATAAAAATGTAACCTGTGCCGTGGGCAGTATTGATGTATTTAGGATTGTCCCGGTCATCGCCAAGTTTCTTGCGAATCCGGGCAATCATGACATCAATCGTTCTGTCGGTTGGAAACCACTCTCTGCGTTCCATGCGGTTCATGATTTGATCCCGGCTAAGCACCGTGCCTGCGTGATTGATCAGGGTGTAGAGTAACTTGAATTCGCCCTCTGTCAGTTGAATGGACTCCTCGTCTGCCGTGAGCAGTCGGCGACCGACATGCAGAGTCCAACGATCAAAACTCACGGCGGTGGACGTTTTCAAGCCACTGGGGCCGGAGAGGGGGTTTGCCTTTACTCGAGACAGCAGGTTTTTGACTCGAGCAAACAGCTCTCGGGTGTTATAGGGTTTGGTGACGTAGTCATCGGCGCCCAATTCGAGCCCCACAATACGATCGATATCGTCGTCTTTGTGTGTGACCAAAATGATGCCCACATCGGATTTATTGCGAATTTCGCGTGTCAGCGACAGCCCGTCTTTCCCGGGTAGATTGATATCCATCAGGATAACATCAACGGTATGTTGCTGAATGATCTTTTCAGCCTCATCGCCATTGACCGCCTTGTGAACGACGTAGTTTTCCTTTTCAAAATAGCTGGCAAGCAAGTTGAGGCTGGCTACTTCGTCTTCAACAATCAATATGCGTGGTGTCTGGTTGTCTGTCATAGTAATAAAACGTCTGTTCACAATCTGTTAATAGTATAAGAGGCTTTGTTACAAACAACTAAGATTAGGTAATACCGGTTAATCACTTAGTTGGTATAGTACCGCTAGAAAGCAGTGCTGCTTTTTTCAAGGTCCTTGTCAGTGTAAGGGAAGAAAAATTAATTAACAAGTTGGTGATAAACGATGTCGAATAGCAGGCTCAGCGTACGACTAATAAAAATATTTTGCTCGGCCATGACTGTAATCTGTGCTGTCTTTATCCAGGCTGATGCAGCCGCAGAAACACCTAAAAAAGCCTCAGTTTATATCTTGCGTTACGACGCCATTCACCAACCGGTTTACGGTGCCAATGGCATGGTCGCCAGCCAAAATACAGCCTCGAGTGAGGTGGGCCGAGACATATTAGCCCGTGGAGGGAACGCGATTGACGCGGCAGTTGCCATGGGCTTTTCATTGGCTGTCACACTTCCGCGTGCAGGTAACCTTGGGGGCGGCGGATTTATGCTGGTTCATGTTGCAGCCGAAAACAAAACGGTAGCCATTGATTATCGAGGCACGGCACCGAGCCGTGCTAAAGCGAGTGATTTCCTCGATCGCGAAGGTAAGGTTGATGCAAAACGCAGCAAACTCGGCCACACCTCCTCCACCGTGCCTGGCACAGTTGCAGGTTTGTATGCCGCTCATCAGCGCTGGGGAAAGCTTCCCTGGAAAACCTTGCTTCAGCCCGCTATTAAACAAGCGTCAAAAGGTATTCAAGTCAACCGGGACCTGGCGTGGGCCATACAGGCCAAACGTTCCGTACTGGCCAAGAACCCAGAGTCACTCAACACTTTTTTTAAGGCCGATGGTGTCGGGTTTGAAGAGGGTGAACTGATGCGCCGACCCCAATTGGCAAAAACCTTGAAGCTGATTGCCAAGAAAGGCCGCGACGGTTTTTATCGAGGTGCAGTCGCTGAAAAGATAGAAAAGGACATGGCTCTTCATGGTGGTTTGATCACCCGGGATGATCTCGCCAATTACGAAGCTGTTGTTAAAGCGCCGTTAAAAGGCAGTTACCGTGGCCACGACGTGGTCACAATGCCACCTCCTGCGGGCGGCGTTCATTTACTTCAAATGTTAAATACCCTGGAGCACTTTCCACTCGGGCAATGGGGCAGTCAGTCTTCAAAAACCGTGCATGTTTTGTCTGAAAGTATGAAGCGGGCCTATGCTTACAGGGCTGAATTTCTTGGAGATCCGGATTTTGCTTCAGTCCCCACCCAGTGGTTAATGAGCAAGACATTAGCGGCAGACCTGGCTGAAGGTATTACACCGAACCGCGCCACACCGGTTGCTGAGATCAAGCCGAAACACCCGGCCTCGTTGGATGAAAGTGCTGATACAACACATTATTCCATCATGGACAGTGAGGGGAACGCGGTTTCCAATACTTATACCCTCAGTGCCTCCTTTGGGTCTGGTGTTACGGTAAAAGACACCGGCATTTTGATGAATAACCAAATCAACAACTTTGCGCTGCGTTATGGGGTGCCGGGCGCCACAGGTGCAAGAGCGAGTTTTGCCAACTCTCTAGCGCCTGGAAAGCGCACTAAAAGTACCCAAACACCCATTATTGTATTCGCTCAAGGTCGCCCCTGGTTCGCCAGTGGCACACCGGGTGGCAGGCGCATTATCACCACAATGGTACAGGTGGTCTCCAATGTCATTGATCATGGAATGAATATCGCTGACGCCACCCATGCCCCCAGAATTCACCAGGGTTGGTCCTCAGATACCCTCGAACATGAACCTGGTTTTAGTGAAGACACACTGGGTGCATTGAGGGCCATGGGGCACCCGCTAAAACAAGGCGCCACGATGGGCAGCGTGCAATCGGTGCTGTGGCAGAACAATCAATTTAGTGGTGCGGCCGACCCTCGCAGGCCCAACGCCAGTGCCAGAGGATTTTGAAAATGATCAGTGTGGAGAGTAGTCAATCAATGAGTAAAAAAACGACCCGTTACCACTTGGCCGTCCAGCCCAACATGGTCCCCTATACCCGCTCACCGGCCATGGAACGAGATCACAGCGCTCAGCAGAACGGAGATCAGAAGGGCAGTAAATCACTGCCCTCGAGGCTTCCGGGCAGTGGATACACCTTTGAAGAGGTAGAGGATTGCGCTGAGCTGGGCTACAACTGAGCCCTGTTAACAACTCGTTAACAAGGTGATACAAGATGAGACGGCCCGCTTATTTGGCATTAACCACAGGGGAGTAGGATGAAATGGTAGGCAGGTAAATAGATCTGTCGCCATTCATGCAAAACAGCGGTCACAATAAAGCCCAGGTGTCAGACCCCGGGGCAATAGGAGAGCAGGATGTTTAAAGCAAATAAATTAAGCCTTACAATTCTCGGTATTATTTCGATGAATTCCACTCTGGCACAGAGTGTGAACGATGCCAATAATTCAGCCGAAGACCTCGATTTGATCCTCGAAGAGGTGGTGGTCACCGGCACCCACATTAAGGGTGTAGATGTTGCAGGCGCACTGCCCGTTAGCATGTTGGACAGCGATGACCTCGATGCCATTGGCGCCTCAAGCACCGAAGAGTTGATAGCCGCTATTCCCCAGGCAGGCCAGGTAACTTTCAACAGCGACGATACCAGCACGTCTTCAAACAGTGTGCGGGGCGACGTTGGCTCTTTGAATCTCCGCGGATTGGGCGCAGACAGCACGCTGGTTCTGGTGAACGGCCGCAGAATGGTAATGAATCCTTCCTCTTCTTCCGTTAACGGTGTGCCTGTTCAGTTTGTGAATACCTCTATGTTGCCGGCGATGGGCATCGACCGGGTCGAAGTGCTACGGGATGGCGCTGCGGCGATCTACGGTACAGATGCCGTAGCGGGTGTAGCGAACTACGTATTAGACACGGATTACGAAGGTTTTGAAGTGGCCGTTCGTCAAGGCGGTGCATCGGGTGAAAGCCTGAACGAAAACACAATTTCGGGCCGGGCTGGCTTCGAATTTAATGGCGGTCGCACACATGTCACTGTGTTTGGCAGTCGCTTTAATCGCTCGGGTATGGAGGCCAGCGAAGTGGAGTGGGCGGAGTCAAGTGACTACCGCGAATCCGATAGAACACCCACTGATTTTATCGGCGATACCTCTCTCAGAAATTTGTCCACCTTCACCCCTTGGGGCCAATTCAATCTGGGTTCCATAGACTCGGCAACCGGCGCTTTTACGCCGGCGGGTGTATCGGGCATTGCCCGCAGTAGCGACGGTCGATTCCACTTGCAGCCTGAGGGCACCAGCGGTGGAACCTCTTTGGGTAATGGCATTGAAATTGATGACTCTACTTTGAACAGCGAACTGCGTTATAACATCAACGATCTGCGCATGCTTACCGGTGATATCAAGCGCAACAATGTCTTTGCGACCATGACACACGAGTTAGACAATGGCATTGAGATGTTTTCAGAAGCCTCTTATTACCAGTCTGATTACGCTTCGTATTTTGGCCCCAACGTCATTTCCGATGTGAACAAAATGTACATCCCCGCTGATTCCCACTACAACCCCTTTGGGCCGGTTGGCAGTGAACACAGAATGGCTGGGTTAGATCTTGCTGATGTGCCTGCTGAAGGTTTGAATGTGAAAGTGGATCGTCTGCGTCTTTACGACACAGGTCCAAGAACCATTGACGTTGAAGCGGACTCTTATCGTTTTGTCGGTGGATTGCGCGGTGAATTTGAAGGCTGGGATTGGGAGTCGGGTGTGTTTTATTCCGAAGCCAAGTCAACAGACTCTCAGTTGAGTGTGAGTCGCTCACGTTTTTATGAGGCGGTATCACGTACAACACCAGATGCCTACAACCCCTTCACGGGTGGTAACCCTGATGACGTTGCCAATGGAGATCCCACCCCTGGTGGCGACGCTTCTGAGTTTACCGTGGATGTTGAACGCCACAACAAAACACGCCTAAGCGGTGCGGATTTTAAAATATCCACTGGATCTTTGTTTGCTTTGCCCGCGGGTGATGTAGGTGCTGCTTTTGGTATAGAGCAGCGTCGCGAAACCTATGACGACGATCGCGACCCTACACTGGATGGCACCATCACCTTTACTCACCCATTAAGCGGTCAGTTCTTTGACAGTGACATTATGGGAGTGAGCGCGACTCCTGACACAGTGGGTAGCCGTGAAGTGTATTCAGCCTATGCAGAATTTATGGTTCCCATTATTGGTGATCATCAGAATATTCCCTTGGTAAAAAGCCTGAATGCACAACTGGCAATCCGGGGAGAAAACTACTCTGATGTCGACGCCGATGTGGTGAAACCTAAGGTGGCAGTATCCTGGCGTCCGACCGACTGGCTGCAAGTTCGCAGTGCCTGGTCAAAAGGCTTTAGAGCACCAAACCTGGAAACGTTAAACTTGACCGTTCAGGAGCGTTTCAGCAACAACCAGGAAGACTTCCTTCGTTGTGCCACTGGCCAGGCTGCTGGCACCATAGAGGCTGATGTTGATGCTTGTTCCGCTTCCATCATTACACGCCGATTGGGCAACAGTGATTTGGAGCCTGAAGAGTCTGAAAACCTTACCTTCGGAGTCGTGATTGAACCTACCTTTATTGAAGGTTTGACCGTGACCCTGGACTGGTGGGAAATTGAACAAGAAGGTGTTGTTGGGCTCTTTGGTCGTGACAATCACCTCCTGTTAGATCAGGCAATGCGCTTCCAGGGCAGCACCAACCCCGCCGTTGTACGGGCTGCGGCCACCGCTCAGGACCAGGCTGAAATGGATGCTTACAATGCGGCAAACAATACTAGTCTTGCCGCAGTGGGCAGCTTGCTTTACATCGATGATCAGTTCCTGAATTTGCAGCCACGTGCAATGCAGGGCACAGATATGAGCCTGACTTATCGTATTCCGGAAGGAGACTGGGGGCGTTTCACGCTTAAGTTTAACGCCGCTTACTTGATTAAATGGGACCAAGACGCGTCTTCGGATGTGAATGCCCTGATGGAAGAGTTGAATGGCAACCCCTTGATCACCGGTGACGTGACCTCTGAAACAGTGGGCAGCCAGTTGTTGGACGAGAGCAAGCCACGCTGGAGAGCGAATTCCAGTTTGACTTGGAGTAAAGGACCCTGGCGCGCCGGTTTAAGTGCACGGTATGTGGGAGAGGTTTTTGACTACGATGTAGAAGCCGATGAGAACCCCGGTCAGCACCTTAAAATACCTTCGTGGTTAACCTTCAATACCTACGCAGACTATCGCGTTGAAGGTGGAGCGTTTGACAATACCCGTGTGAGATTAGGTGTAAACAACCTGTCTGATGAAGAGCCACCACTGTTTGATGCCTCTGCGGGTTACAGCGCATCGCTGCATTCCAATCGGGGTCGCTATGTCTACTTGGATATTAAGAAGTCGTTCTAAAAGTAGATAGATAAAAAAACGGGGCTTTATGCCCCGTTTTTTTATGCCCAAATATTCACTATTGCCATTTCTCCGTGAATGCTTGAAGGGAGGCGAGCCTGGTGGAAAACAGGCGGCCGTGTGTGCCGTCCTCTTTCAAGGCTTCAAACGCACTGCGAAGTTTCTTTACCAGTGCTGGATCAGAATCCAGGCTCAGTGCCATATAGAGCCCGTTAACCACTCCGTCTATTTCTACTGCCGGTTTAATTTTTTGGCAATCGATCTCCGTTCGCTGGCAGAGTGGAAAAATGCCGCCGTCACTCATCGCAAACAAATCAACACGTTCCAGCATTAGTTTTTTTAGATTCTGTGCGCTGTTGTTAACAGGTTGAAGTTGCTCAAACCCTTTGTCCAGCAGCATCTCGTGATGAGCGTGATAATTCACAACGCCAATTTGGTAGGGGCGGGCATCACTCAGCGTTTGCAGCTGAATGTCACTCCGGTCTTTAAGTTGGAACAGGTAGTAGCGAATGGGCACCAGGGCTCCAATCCAGATAAAGTCTTGCTCGCGCTTTTGAGTTCTAGCCAGGGGGTAAATTAAAACGTTGGCCTGTTTTCTGCCATTGTGATAAGCCCTTCGCCAGGGTAGATAGTTTAATTGATAATCGATGCCTGCCTGTTTTAGTAAGAGTTCAACAAAACGGGTGGCCTCGCCATCGCCGGGGTTTTCTTCCGACGCGCGGGTGATGGGGGTTGATTCTGTATTGACGGTGAGCAATGGGTCGGCCCCGAGGCTTGAGTGGGCACCAATGCTTAGAGACACGGCCAATGCGATAGCTGAAAATTGTTTCATAACTTACTCGAGCTCGTTAAAAAAGGTATTTAAATTATCAAAAGTTTGTTTTTCCAGTTTGTCGATTCCCTGAAGGTATTCCGCCGTTTTGGCAATGTCCTTGTCGGCGGCTGCCGTTTCAATATTCGAGGCCATCTCTCTCAGGCTGGGCAGGCCAAAATTGGCGCACATTCCCGCAAGGGCATGTGCATGTTCTTCTAGACTGCCCAGGTCGCCTTCCTCCAGCGCTTGGTGCAGAGATTTAATACGACCATTTGAGGAGTCTTGCGCCTCACTGTAGAGGTCTCGCAAGGT
Organism: uncultured Cellvibrionales bacterium; assembly: GCA_913020395.1. Lineage (GTDB taxonomy): Bacteria > Pseudomonadota > Gammaproteobacteria > Pseudomonadales > Cellvibrionaceae > CAJWCA01. The sequence goes on from CAJWCA010000001.1 coordinate 35,951, forward strand.
TTCACTGCCGAGATTCCTGTAGTGTTGTTCAATCAGTGTGATCTCGATCGTTTTGAGAGACGAGGGCTGTGATTCCGTTCGTTTTTTCAATGTTTCGGGGTCGATCACCTCTGCGAGTAGTTGATAAAGGTGATTCGCTTCAATGGGCTTGGTTGTCACTGCATTCATACCTGCCGCCAGACAGTCTTTTTTACGCTGTTCGGAAATATTGGCTGTGATGCCAATCACCGGAGTATTGGCGATGCTGGCTTTGCCCAGTTGGCGAATTTTTTGAGTCGCGGTAATGCCGTCCATCACCGGCATGTGGAGATCCATTAACACCACATCGACGGTATCCTGTTGAATGATTTCAATGGCTTCCGCGCCATTGTTGGCCAGCAATACTAGATGTTTCTCAGCTTCCAGTTGTCCCTTTGCCAGCTTCTGATTAATGCTGACATCATCGACCACCAAAATTCTGAGTGGCGGTGTTTCATGGCCGGGAGTTTCATGCACTTCGTAGCTGAGGTCCTCAGTCATTTCAGTGAAAGGCAGGGAGAACCAGAAATGGCTGCCCTTGTCGGCCTCACTTTCGAAATCGATGTTGCCGTGTTGTTGGGAAACTATTTGTTTGCAAATGGATAGCCCCATGCCGGTGCCTCCAAACTGCCGACTGATAGATGCCCCGGCCTGAGTAAAAGGGTCAAAAATCTGTGTTTTGGCTGAGTCGGGTATGCCGATGCCGGTATCGATGACAGAAAACGTCAGAGTCAGCGCGCCGTCGGCATCCCGCACCTGGGAAACTTGTACTTTGACAGAGCCTTGAGTGGTAAATTTTACGGCGTTGGAAATCAGGTTTAGCAATACCTGGCGAAGTTTGTCCGGGTCTCCACCCAGGGTCTCGGGGATCTCAGAGTCAATATCCGCACTGAGCAATATATGTTTTTTTTCAGCCGAGGCGGAGAGTAGAAAGATAATACTGTTGACCAGACGGTGCGGATTGAAAGGTATATGTTCAAAGGACAGTTGGCTCTTTTCGTATTTGGAATAATCCAACACCGTGTTGATCAGGGCGAGCAGGGATTTTCCCGAGTCGAGAATCGCTTCAATGTATTCGCGTAGCCCCCGATCCTTATTTTGACTACTCAACAACTGTGTCATGCCTAAGATGCCGTTCATGGGTGTGCGTATTTCATGGCTCATCATGGCTAAAAAGTCTGACTTGGCCTGACTGGCCTGCAGGGCGGCGGTTTTCTCCAGGTCGAGTTCTCGGTTTTTCTCGTGTAGTTGCTGGGTGCGTGTCTGCACGAGCTTTTCCAGGTTGGTATTGGTTTCGATAATTTGCTGATGCTGAGCGTTGATGATTTCGAGGTGTTCATTAAAGCCATTGATTAAAACGCCAAATTCGTCCTGCCGGTGTGAGTCGGGCAAGGGAATACGTTCGTTAGTGGTGCCCTTTTGCAAGCGCGAGCTCGCATATAAAATCGATTTTGTGAGTGTAAAATAGAAAACGGCAATCAGAATTAGAGCCAGTAATAAATTTGATAACAGACCCGAAATTAGAACAACGAGCGCTCGCCGAATGAAAGTGGTTGCCGAAATCGCCGGATCAACTTCCACCCTTAATGTACCGATGACCTCGGCATTGACCCCCTCGTCTATGAGTTCGAGCTCAAGTGTTTCCACATTCCCGAACAGCCATCGGGTAAACGGTGAGGTGGCCGGTTGATCGGGGTTGTGTGCACTGCCCAGTGCGTTGCCAAAATTGTCGGTAATGGCCGCCAGAATGATCTGGGGGTTGCTCACCAGCCCTCGGGTAATCTGCAGCGCACCATTCTCGTCAATGTTATAAGCCGCATGGTAAGCGGCCCGGTTAGCGGTGGTCAGCGCTTTGTTAACCGAGATATTCATCTCGTTTCGCAGGGAAAAGTAATCGAGTCCGATTTGTACCGAACTGAAAATAACGCCCAGTATAAAGGCGACGATGACCGTGTTTTTGGCCTGCCGGTATGACAGGCTTTTTCTCAATGGAATAGCGGAACTGGGCATATTAGGGGTCTCTGGCCAATCCTGAAGGTGCTGTAGTCAGTGTAAAGCCTGACAGAGGTTTAGCAATAGCCAGCCCGGGGGCGCGAGGGCGGTGTTAACAGCCTGTTAACAATTTGATGCATTCGTTGACCTGCCCGTTAATGGCGGGTTACACCCGCTTGATATAGTTAGATCTAGTCTACAACCTCCAGAGTTGACCTTGTTTGTCGGTTGCTCATGGCCTAGATATAAACGGGAAATTGTTGTGAAAAAGAACCTGTCTGTCATTGTTTTGTGTTGCCTGTTCTCTCTGAGCAGTCATGCCACTGTTCCTATCATTGACCACAAAAGCATCTTTCATCCGGTAGTGGGGCGACAGGGCATGGTGGCCTCGCAAGAGGCACTGGCAAGCCAGGTCGGGCTTGAGATACTCGCCAAAGGCGGCAACGCGGTAGATGCAGCCGTAGGAGTGGGGTTTGCTCTGGCGGTAACATTGCCCAAAGCCGGAAATCTCGGCGGTGGTGGTTTTATGTTGGTGCACCTTGCCGAAAGTGGCAAGACACTGGCGCTGGATTATAGGGAGATGGCACCAGGACGGGCTGGAAAAGACATGTTTCTGGACTCGAAAGGGGATGTTGATCCACACCTTTCTCGCAATACTTTCCAGTCCGCAGGTGTACCGGGCACGGTTGCCGGCCTGATTCACGCGCTGGAAGAATACGGCACTCTGTCGATCAAAGACGTGGTCGCGCCTGCCATAAAACTGGCTGACGAAGGTTTTGTGATCAGTCATGAGCTCGCTGCAGAATTGGAGAGCAGGCGCAAACAGCTGTCTCGCTCTGAAGCGGGGCGAAAGATATTTTTCAAACCCGATGGCAGCGCGTTTAAAGCCGGCGAGCGTTTAATTCAAAAAGACTTGGCCTGGTCTTTGAAGATGATTGCCAAGAACGGAGAAGATGCCTTCTATCGCGGCTCAATTGCCGATAAATTTGTAGCAGACTCGAAGCGGCACAAGGGTTTGATTGATGCGGATGACCTCAACAATTATCACGTTGCCGAGAGAAAACCTGTGACAGGTGAATACCGGGGAATGACCGTGGTGTCGATGCCCCCACCCAGTTCCGGTGGTGTTCATGTTCAGCAAATGCTGAATGTGCTCAAAAACTACGACCTGAAAAAAATGGGGCACAACAGTGCCGACTACCTGCATGTGCTGGCCGAGTCGATGAAATATGCCTATGCCGACCGCAGTGAATATTTAGGTGACACGGACTTCGTTGATGTGCCCATTAAAGAATTAGTCTCTGCGCCGTACACCCAAAAAATTGCGGCAAAAATTTCCCTGGCACGAGCGAGGCCTTCCGACGAAATTAAACCTGGCAGTGAACAGCCATTTGAAAGCCACGATACCACACACTACTCGGTGGCAGATAAACACGGCAATGTGGTATCCAATACTTATACTCTCAACTTCAGTTATGGCTCAGGCATTGTGATTGAAGGCACTGGCATTCTGTTGAATAACGAGATGGATGATTTCTCCGCAAAACCAGGGGTGCCAAATGCCTTTGGCTTGTTGGGTGGTGAAGCGAATGCCATCGAACCTCGCAAGCGCCCTTTGAGTGCAATGACGCCGGTGATTGTTCTTAAAGAAGATAAACCCTTTCTGGTTCTTGGCAGCCCCGGTGGCAGCAAGATAATTAATGTGGTTTTACAAGTCATTTTAAATGTTATTGATCACGGCATGAATATCGCGGAGGCAAGCTCTGTTCCCCGCATTCACCACCAGTGGTTTCCCGATGTATTAAATGTTGAGCGTGGAATCTCGCTTGATACCCTGCGTTTGTTGGAGCAAAAAGGGCATAAAATTCACACAACACGGGTGCTGGGCAGTACACAATCCATATTGCTTAATGATGAAAAAATGTACGGTTCTTCTGACCCCCGTCGCCCGGGAGCATTGACCGTTTCCTACTAAAAGTTTGCATGTTCTGATCTGCCAGCTACTATAATTGAGCGGACTTCTTTAAGTTCTGCTCAATTATAGTAGCTAATAACGTAGAAAAGACATGATATGACTCAATTCAGCCTCCGTGCTTCCATCATTGTTATCACCTTAGTGGGTCTGGCTGCATTTATTTTTTCAATTACCTGGTTAGGATTGTTGGCGGTGGTGATGCTGGCTGGGCTGGCTTGGGTGGCCTCTGTTGCGCCGGAGCCTGAAGTCATCAATGAGTTTCAAGCAGAGAAAGAACAATACGCCAGCTACATGGGAGACTCTTTCAACGTTTCTTACTTGCAGCTCTCTGAGGCCGCTGATGATGTCAATCATGTCAAAACAGTCATCGCCAATGCCAGCACTCACCTTAACTCGTGTCTCGAAGGGCTAAGGGAGGATTCAGGTGGGCAACTCCGTTTACTGGAACGGTTACTCAATGATTTAGTGGGTTTGTCAGGCGAGGCGGAGGGAGACGAGCAACAAGACGGCCTGGGTGATTTCTCAGCTCGCATTCGCGAGGAGGTGGGAGATCTGGTTGGCGCTCTCAGCCAAGTCGATACAAGCAGCCAGGATGCTCTTAAGCAGTTTTCGGAAATGACTGAACGCATCGTATCAGTTGAACAAATGGTTGAAGATATTACTTCAATTACCTCCCAGACTAACTTGCTCGCTTTGAATGCGGCTATCGAAGCGGCGCGGGCAGGAGAAGCGGGGCGTGGGTTTGCGGTGGTGGCCGACGAAGTGCGTAACCTTTCCATGCGCACCGGTAGTTTTAGTGATCAGATTAAAAGCCAGATTGCTTCGCTACGCACAACCCTTGACAGCGTTAGTGTGTCGATCGAAGAGGTCTCAGATTTTGACATCGAAAAACACCGCGAGGCAGAAAAGGACCTCAACCTAATGGTGGCGCGCATTGTTGAAGTGAATACCAAGGCGGGAGAGCATTCGAGTGAAATCCGATCGGTGGCACAAAACATTCAAACCAATATTGGCGCGAGTATCACACAGCTTCAATTTGAAGATATCTCTCGGCAGCAGCTCGATCAGCTCAGTGAACGTATTGAGGCTATTCAAGCGCTGATGCGTATTACACTTGAATATAATAAGTCGCTCGATGTGGTTGAGAAAATGCAGACGGCTTTGGATCAGCTCAATGAATTTAAACAAATAGGCGTGAGTAAATCCCAGGAGTCTATGGAGTCAGGCTCGGCGGAACTGTTTTAACGGTAGTCTCTGCCCATGGTGTCAGGTCTCATCAATGTTCTTTCGCGGGCTTCTGATGCTCTGTCAAATTTTGCCGAAGTGCCAGAAACCCCCAGATCTTGTATCGAGCACCAATCCTCCATGTTGTCCATTAACATGGCATCTGGTACTGATTGAATGTACGGGTCAACGTCATTTAAATCGAGTAAAGCCTGCAGCGCATAGGTCGCTCTGCTAGCAACCATTGGCAGCCCTACCCGATTGCGTACCCCCCACCGAATGATATAAGAAGAGCAAAAGCTGTCGTCTCCTGTTGGCGCATCGGTAAAGGCCAGTTCCCGGTCTACATCGTAGTAATATTTCATCATGACCTCTTCAAACAGCATCGCCAGGTCTTCAAAATTAGAGGAGTAGGCATAGTCATCACTGGCTCCGTCGATTTCAAAATCCAGCCCCACGGTTTCCGCCGAGGTCATCTTTTGAGTGCTACTTGCTGTCTCCCCATAATATTGAACGCGTGCCAATCCTTTGAGCAGTTCAGAGCGTAGTGGCTGGCTGGCAGCCAATTGTGCCGAAACTGACATTGGTTGAAGAGCAAATGAGGCGGAAACTACTGACTGATCCCGATTGATGTTTGCTAGTTCAGCAGGCGGAAATACATCATTGGCGTGGGCGAGTTCGTGAAACAACAAGGAAGCCATTGGCAGCACGGTGTCGTTGAGGGTTCTGGTTTGGCTACCTTCTAGAGGAAAGTAATCCCAGGCATAATCGCCGTCCTTAATGTAGCGCCAGAGGGGAACAAACTGCAGCTCATTGGCGAAGTCACTTCGGTAGTCTTCAGCACGATCGATGGTGATTTTCTCTGCGTTAGTTTGCCACAGGTATCTGGGGTCTAAATAGATCGCGCCGGTTAAACTGTGGTAGTAGGAAGGGCGAATGTCGAAAGCAATAACCACGGTTGTGATTCCCCTGAAAAGCTGCAGGGTATCCGGCGGCAAGACCTCGAGTAGTTCACCAAAGCGCTCTCCCATCCAGGGGTGTGAAACCACGGTTCGAGACAGAATATCGTTCACATCTGGCGCCATTGTGTCCATGCCCAGAAGAGGCAGGCTAAGTAAACTACAGGAGTTGCTGTTAGTTTCAACCAATGCACAATCTGCCAGCACATTCGAGTAGGTAGCCGCGGGGGTGACCGGTGTTAAATATTGCGTCGTGACCGGCGGGTCTGCGGGAGAGTTTGCTGTACTGCTCGCTGAAGAGCCTCCACCGCCACCACCTCCACAGGCAGAACCCAGGAGGGAGAGGGCAACTACCAGGCCGGTGAGCCGCGATTGTTTTGCCATGCTGCGTGTCATTGAAATACAAGTGTCTCGAATAAGTGCTTTGTGAACTTTAGAGAATCGATTGTATGACAGGGATGGAATTGTGAGCAAGCCAGCGCTGTGTCACTTCGTTATTCTGTGGTACTGTGCTGCCACTTTTGAAGGCCTCTCTTTTAGTGACCTTTATTTTTGATTTTACCCATCAGGTGACCTCACATGCAGCTACCCCTCGATATCAACAGTGTTAAAGGTTTTTTGGCAGAGGACGAAGGTGAGGCCTTGTATCAATATGCACTTCAAGCCTCGACCTTGGGGCCGTGTCTGGAGGTGGGGAGTTATTGTGGTAAGTCTTCTGTCTATATAGGCGCCGCCTGTCAGCAGAACGACAGTGTTCTCTATGCGTTGGATCATCACCGCGGTTCTGAAGAGCACCAGCTCGGCGAGGAGTATCACGACCCGGAGCTGTATGACGGCGGTGTGGGATTGATGGACAGCTTTAAGGCCTTTCGCGACACGGTTAGTCGAGCCAAACTTGATGACACAGTGGTGCCTGTTGTATCCAGCTCGGCGGTGGCCTCAAAACATTGGGTGACGCCATTAGGCATGGTGTTCATTGATGGGGGGCATAGCGAAGAGGCCGCCCACACCGATTACCGCAGCTGGGCTGGACATGTGGTGTCGGGTGGAATTTTGGCGATTCACGACATCTTCCCAAATCCTGCGGAGGGCGGTCAGGCCCCTTACAATATCTGGAAACTGGCTAAAGCGTCGGGTTTGTTTGAAGAGTTGGCCACGGTGAATACCTTAGGCCTCTTCCGTCGCAGGTAATCAGGCTTTAATTTGAGCGCCTTTGCCAATACCTTCATAGGCGCGTACATCAATATCGCTGTTAGGGTGTTCGGCTTTGAGTGTCTGTGCGATGTGCATTGCCAGCAGCTCAACGGTCGTATCGCTGTCGATCAAATAGCAGTTACCCCTTGGCATGTTTAAATCAAAATCGCCTTGCTCGGCACGGTAGGCGAAGCCCAGGTGACGGTCGTCGCTGCCCACGACATCTGCTTCACTGCCAATGTAGATGTCGCGCCACCGCTCTGCCCAATCCGCCTCCATCGCTTCCGAACGCTGCCCATTCTCCCAAATCTCAATTCGGGAGCGGTGCCCGTGGGCGATGCGCTGGCAATTGCCCGCATGTTTTTTGAGCCCATGGCTGTACTGGTAGGCACTGCCTTCAATAGTCTCGAGGCCGAAGCTGAGGTTCAGCCGTTGCAGAGAAGAGGGAAACTGCGGCATGAGCTGGCTAATGCACCACTGAGCGGTTGATTCCGGCGTGATAAGGTCGGTATCCACCAGTGCAATTGCCTGGCGTGGCGCGCGGCACGTTAGTGTTTCAGCGCGTTCTCCGGGCAGCCCATAGGACCAGCTCAGGCTGATATAGTCAGCATCTTCACTAATCACTAGATTAGGAGAGCGAACGGGAACCGCCAGGCGGTGATCCAGCTCATCATCTAGCCAGTGTCTCAGCGTCTTTTTGACCACACCAAAATCACACACCATGCCTTGCTCATCAAGCGCACCATCGAGTTCTACGTTGGCAAGCCAGGTCTCCCCGAGCAGCCCGCGCTGGGGGTCGAGGAAGCTGAAATCAACGTTAGTGAGATTGTCGACAAATAAATGCATGGTCTAAAGTGCCTGTTGGGTAAATTTTGCGCTGCGTATCTTATACTAGTTGGCGCCCAAACGCTTGCAAAGCCTTGAAAAACAATAGATAATCCGCCGCTCTTTGCAATGGTGGCCCTTTTCGGTCCTCTCGCAATGATCTTCTGTAAACTCCGCCAGGCCCGGAAGGGAGCAACGGTAGCAGAAAGTATCATGTGCCGGGATGTGGCTGACTTGGGCTGCCACCTTAAATTCCAAGTTATCCTTATTTCAATGCCTTAGCGCACTTGCCTCGATGAATCCTTAAGAAAGGGTACACATGGGGGTACACCGTCATGTATTTGATGCGTAAGCCGTCGGGTATTTATTACCTGCGTAAAGTTTATCTATGTCCTATCACTAAGCGTCTTCAGCTCCAAACTAGTGAGTGAGGGCCACTCGCGCCTGTTTTTATTTTATCTCAGTACTCAACATTTATTCATGAGGCTTTTACCCCATTAAGCGCTATTGTAGCGCTTATGTTGGTGCTGCATGCCTGCTCAAAAAAGGATCACTCATGAGAGAAAGACGAGACTACGACGATATCCCCGGGACCTATGTGTTTGACGGCGAGCATTCACTCAAGGGCTATCATTTGAACATGTTTTGCATGTCTTTGAACAAGGCTGGCAACAGAGAGGCCTTCCGCGCTGATGAGGCAGTCTATCTACAGGCTTTTCCAATGAGTGAAGCACAGCGTCAGGCGGTGTTGAACAGAGATTGGTTGGGTATGTTGCGGCTGGGAGGCAACATTTACTACACCTTTAAAGTCGCAATTTTCAGTGGCCTGAATATGCAGCAAGCGGGTGCGGCCATGTCTGGCAATGGCATGAGTTTCGAAGAGTTTCAACAGATGATGTTGGATGGCGGTCGCCCGATTCAAGGCAATCGCAGTAAAGCAGACGAGAACAAGTAAGGGGTTACGGAAATAATGGCGAAACTTATTGCAGGAGTGGGCACGGCCCATGTGCCAGCCATCGGGGCGGCAGTCGATCACGGCAAGCAAAATGAAGCCTACTGGCAGCCCTTTTTTAAAGGGATCGAGCCCGCTCGCGAGTGGGCGAAGAAAGCCAAGCCTGATGTATGCATCATTATCTATAATGATCACGCGTCCGCATTTTCGCTTGAAACTATAGCGACTTTTGCGATTGGGGTAGCGCCTGAGTTCGAGCCTGCTGATGAAGGCTATGGCCCGAGACAGGTACCAAAGGTTAAAGGGAATTCTGAGTTTGCCTGGCACATTGCCGAGTCTCTGATTCTCGATGAATTTGATATGACTATCTGCAATGAAATGTCGGTTGATCATGGCCTGACTGTGCCGCTGTCGATAATGTACGACCAGCCTGAAACATGGCCCTGTGAAGTGATTCCCCTCTGTGTCAATGTGATTCAATATCCGCAGCCTACGGCCAAGCGTTGTCATGATTTGGGCAAGGCCTTGCGTCGCGCGATTGATTCTTTTGACCGTGATATCTCTGTGGCCGTTTTGGGCACGGGAGGTATGTCTCATCAGCTTCAAGGTGAGCGAGCAGGTTTGATAAACAAAGAGTTTGATACGGATTTTCTAGATAAGCTAGTCAGCTCCCCGGAAGAACTGACCAAAATTTCTCATACCGAATATCTTCGTGAGTCAGGTTCCGAAGGTATTGAATTGATAATGTGGTTGATTATGCGAGGCGCTATGAACGAGGCGGTCGATGAAAAATACCGTTTCTATCATGTTCCTGTTTCTAATACAGCCTATGGTTTAACCATTCTGGAAGATCAGGAATAGAGCTTTTGCAATAGATTTTGCGTTGCTTAAACACGATGTCAAGCAGCGCGAGCCTCTCTCCATCTGCACAAAAAATCACTTTTGAATCGATGCTTCTCCAGTCAAGTCATTCGCGACCTGGCGCAGGCTTGCCAAAAACAATTGGGCCGCGGGTGATGGCTGGGTTTGCGCCCGCATCGTAACGCCGATGGGGCGGTAAGTATTTTTCAGAGTGATTGGTAAGGCGTTTAATAAACCGTATTTCTTATCGTAGTAAATTTGATGTTCAGACAGTAGGGCAACCCTATCGCTTTCAAGCAGCAAGCCTCGAACGGTTGATAGTGAGCTCGTTTCTACAGTGTGTGCCGGGGTGTTGAGATTGTGTGCCTTCATTACTTCGTCAAAGAGCAGGCGTGTCGGCGCGTTGCGAGTGGGCAATACCCAGCCGAAGTCCTGAAGGTCTGCCAGAGTTAGGTTTTTTCGCCCCTCCAAAGGATGGCCCTTGCGCACTATCACTGACAGCTGATCTTCAAAAAGCTTTTCTGTAATCAGATTTTTACCATTCTCGAGCGGTCGAATGGCGCCTACAATAAAGTCTAGGTCACCACTGCGCAGAGAGGCTTCTAACAACGCGTAGGGACCTTCGGTGGTTGCGATATCGAGTTGTGGGTGTTGATCCAGTAAATGGTTAACGGCTCGAGGCGTTAAAATGGTGCGGGTATAAGGCAGTGAGCCCACAGATACACTACCTCGCGTCACGCCATTGAGACTGGCGAGATCCTCGATTGCGTGGCGAATTTCTGAAAATGCGAGCTTAGCTTGGCGCACCAGGACGACACAAAAAGCCGTGCAGGCGACACCGTTAGGTTTTCGTTCAAAAAGCGGCAACTCTAAGAGTTCTTCAAATTGGCGCACGGAGTTGTAGACTGCTGCCCGTGTGATGTTCAGTTGCTTGGCAGTCGCCGCGAAATCTTTAGTGTCGTGCAGGGTGATGAACGAGGCCAAGCGTTTGTAGCTGATGTCCATCGAAAAAATTGGGATATTTTGATAGGCCTTGCTGTCTTTTTTGTATTCCAGGTAGGCTTCGCCGGCTGCGATAAACTCAGCTTCTGCTTGCCGAACCCGATTCGCCAAGGCCTCTCCGTAAACTGTCGGCAACATGCCCGTGGACGAGCGATCAAATAGCTTGACCCCTAAATCGCTCTCAAGATCGCTAATAGCTTTGGTGATCGCTGTTTGTGAGCGGTTGAGCTTTTTGGCAGCACGAGTCAGGTTTTTAAATTCCGCGACATAGACCATGGCTTTGAGATGGCGCAGGCTAAGCTCAGGTATCGCGTTGTCGGCTGTATTCACGATAAGTGGGTATCCATTAAAGCATGGCTCTCTACGTTATAGGCAATCATTTAGAATATCAAATGAATGATTCTCGCTAAAGACGAATATTTAACTTATTGATAAATATAGTTATTTATTGGTTTATTGTCTTGGCTTATCTTTTTAGAATTGTCGGGGTATGGTTTGGAAAACTTTTCTCATGACTCGGGTGCTAGTGCTACGCTGAT
>CAJWCA010000002.1 GCA_913020395.1 uncultured Cellvibrionales bacterium
GCGGAACAAGGCTGGTGTTGGATCTTCTGAGTGATATTATAGTATTCAATTAAAACTAAAGGGTTTTATTGTGATGAATGATAATAAAGTGTCGCATCATCAAACGCTAAGCGATGCGAATGACTCTGTATTAGTTGTTATTGATGTGCAGCAATCATTCTTGGATAAGTTGTCGCCAGAGCAGGTTAGTCCGCTGACCAATCGCATACGCTGGATTGTTCAGATGGCGGGAAAGATGGATATTCCACTCGTTGTTACTGCAGAGGATATTCCAGAATCCGGGTCAACTGTTTCGCAGGTAGCCGAGGTTTTCCCTGTTGGAACAAGGGAGCACAACAAAATGTCTTTTGGGTTGGCGGGAGACCCGGCAATACTATCGGCGGTGAATGCGACGGGTCGTAAGACTGCAGTGCTTGTTGGCTTGGAGACGGATGTTTGTGTCATGCAATCAGCGTTGGGTTTGCTAGGCCATGGTTATAGAGTGGTGGTGTTATCTGATGCGAGTGCTTCTCCGGGGCCATGTCACGAGCAGGGTTTACGCAGGCTTGAGAATGCGGGGGTCGTTATTTCCACGGTTAAAGGTACTTTTTATGAGTGGGTGCGCACCCTAGATTTTGCTGACGAGCACCTTGAGGCTGAAATATGGACGGGGGAGAGGCCTGAGGGTATCAACTTGTAGCCTATCGCCTCTTGAAAGACTCTGGATTTTTCTTATCCGCTTGGGTACTATCCTTCTGGTTATTTTTTCTGCTATTTGCTCTATCCCGCCCAAAATTATCAATTTGACTGATTTCGGCGCTCATTCACTCCGGAGTATAACCCTGAACTTTGGTGGCGATAGAGGGTCAGTGCTAGTGGTAACCATTAGATCCCGATTTGTATGCTGACATAAGGCTTACCACAGTGGGTTAATTCAATTATAGAGGCGCTCAAGCTCGTAGATTCTATGTTTTATATCACACTCACCCGGTCGATTTTCACTGGTATGCTCAAATACCTGCTCATGGCAACTCTTTCACTTGGGGCAACTCAGTCCTTCGCGCAGACACAAACCTCTATCGATCTGGCCCAACAAATGTATGTTGCCTATTACGGTCGAGCGGGCGACCCCGGAGGTGTTAACTTTTGGGCGGGCCAGTTCGATGAATCTACTAATCTGGATGCCGTACTATCGAATTTTGGCAACTCTCAGGAATACAGTGACAACTTTGGCTCACTAAGCCACGAGGAGCTTGTCAGTGGCCTGTTCCAGCAAATGTACAATCGCAGTCCCGATACCGCGGGGCTGGATTTTTATGTCGGCCGACTTCAAAGTGGGCAGGCAACTCTCGCCTCAATCGCCAAACAGATCGCCGACGGTTCGCTGGATGATGACAAATCCTCCCTGGATAACAAAATATCTGTTGCCAATGCATTCACCACCCGTGTTGAAACGGAAGGGTTGGATTATGCCTCTGCTGACATTGATGAGGTGGGCTTACTACTGACGGCTGTCACCTCTGTTGCAAGTACGGTTGATGCCGCTCTGCTGGAGGTAACGGCCTGGGTTCCAGAATCCTCAACATCGACTGGCGATTCGAACGTGATCATGACAACCAGTTTAGGCGTTATAGAAATCGAGCTTTATGCTGAACAGGCACCCATTACGGTTGCCAATTTTCTCGCCTACATAGATGCGCAGTTCTACGATGACTTAATTTTTCACCGTATTATTAGCGGGTTTATGATTCAGGGTGGCGGCTTTGATATTTCCTTAACAGCGAAAGCGACTCAGGCACCCATAGTGCTTGAGACAAACAACAATTTATCAAACTTGCGTGGCACCATCGCCATGGCGAGAACCGGTGTGCCAGACAGTGCTACCTCACAGTTTTTCATCAATCATGTGGATAATTTGTTCCTTGACTCAACCGGTAACAATGATGGCTACGCCGTATTTGGTACTGTTGTGGCGGGCATGGATGTTGTGGACACCATTGCGAATTTGGCCAAAACGTCGATAGGATCTTTTGCAGACCTGCCTGCCAGTCCGGTAACGATTGAGTCTGTTGTGCTGGCCAGCGGAGCAAACAGCGCCCCACAAGCTAAGGCCGGACGCGATCAAAGTGTTAATGTTTTTGAGGCGGTGTATTTGAACGGCAGCAAGAGTAGTGATGTGGATGGTGACTCACTGACCTACACCTGGACGTATTTGACGGGGCCATCCGGTTCGCAGGCCTCCCTGTACTCTACCACTACGGCGACTCCTTATTTCACTCCCGACTTGGCTGGAAAATACACCTTTGGCTTAAAGGTGAGTGATGGCAACGGGAATAGCTCGAGTGATCGGATTGTTGTCAATGTTTCAGGAGCCGCCTTGTAGTTGGCCGTTGGTCTTTTATCAGCAGCTTGAACAGATAGCCCTCCACCCGCATGCAATATATTTGAGTCACGCAATTGACGAGCGGAAATTAATATAATATATTGTAAGCGCTTACATTAGCATGATGGTACAACTCCACTCTGTCGCTGGGATTAATGGCCAATATAGCTATAAAAAACTCATTGATCTCATTAATAGAAAGGCTTGTATTTCTTAGTGTGTATCATGTAGTACGCTGATTCAAAACGTATTTCTTCTTCTTGTCCTCAAAGTTAGGCAAGAACTTCTAACATTTGGCATGCTCGCGCACGGTTAGTTTCAAACAGCTTGCGCAGAAGAAGAAATAACTCACAATGTAAGCGCTTACATTATGCATGGACGCTTGTTTAATCAGGAGTTGATTTCGCATGGTCGGTGTCCGCAAGGTGGTATGGCCGTCGTAAACTTCGAATGCATTTCTCTCCGAACAAAAAACAATAAAATCGAACCTGGGAGTTAGAATGAAAAAATTTCACGCCATTAAGGGCGCTGTTTGCGCCGCATTTGTAGCACTACCTATCCTCAGCCTGGCTGATTGGGTGCCGGTAGAAGGCGATGTGAGCATCAGTAAATCCAGACCTCATCGCGACAAGGTAGATAACAACTTCAACATCACTGTGACTGTAGAAAACAATAGTTCAGAGGTGATTCAAGGGCCCTTTCGAATTCTCATTGATAAGCCAGGCAATAATGGTAGGACAGCGACCCGAATTCAAGAATTCGATGCAGCTGCTCAAGCACTAATGCCCAGTGAATCGATGTCTGTTGTAGTTAGTTTTCCTCAGACCCACAAACATTTGAATTTTAATACGCTATTACAGCATGACCCTTCTGATTGGAATCTTGTTTGGAGTGATGAGTTTGATGGAGACTCTCTGAACACCAATAAATGGGAACATGAAGTTAATTGTTGGGGTGGGGGCAATCTGGAGCAGCAGTGTTATACCGACCGCACCGACAATTCAGTTGTTGCCGATGGTGTGCTAAAGATTATTGCACAGCGTGAGGACTTTACAGGCCCCGCTCAAGTAGATGGGTCGGGCTCGGCAACCTTGCCTTACACCTCTGCCAGACTGCG
Source organism: uncultured Cellvibrionales bacterium (assembly GCA_913020395.1). Taxonomy (GTDB): domain Bacteria; phylum Pseudomonadota; class Gammaproteobacteria; order Pseudomonadales; family Cellvibrionaceae; genus CAJWCA01. The sequence continues at coordinate 3,480 of CAJWCA010000002.1, forward strand.
TACCATGAATAAAGGCGACTGGAAATATGGTCGCATGGAGATTCGTGCAAAACTGCCATATGGGCAGGGCACTCATCCTGCAATCTGGATGTTGCCTACCAACTATGTTTACGGCGGTTGGGCCGCTTCCGGTGAAATTGACATCATGGAAGCTATCAACTTGAAAACGGCGTCTGACTCACCAGACGCACAGGTTGGAGATCTTGAGTCGAGTACTTTTGGTACCTTGCATTTTGGTGAAGAGTGGCCGAACAACGTTCACTCGGGCGCCGAATATACATTGCCGAATAATATGAACCCCGCCGATGACTTTCACGTATATGCTGTCGAATGGGAAAAAGACGAGATACGCTGGTATGTTGATAATGTACATTTCGCGACACAAAGAAGCAGTGGTTGGTACAGTCAGTTCAAAGATGAAAATGGTGTGACAGTAAACGGCGCGGAAGACGCGCCTTATAATCAACCTTTTCACCTGTTGATCAATTTAGCTGTCGGTGGCACCTGGGCGGGTAATGTGAATGACACTGGCATTGATGAAACTGTTTTCCCTCAAATGCTTTCTGTTGATTACGTTCGAGTCTATGAGTGCTCGGTGAGCCCTGCGACCGGCGGTGGTTGTGCCACGGTGTCTGATGATGCAGAGTTCGTTGAGGGTCATCAAGCGCCAGAAATTGTAGACCCCAATGACAACTTCGGTAGTGGTGCCGTGTTTGACTTATACACCGATGGCCTGTCGGATGGATTGTTTTTTAATAGCTACAATCCTGACGGAGCCGTAACATTTGGTGAGGAGGAAGTTGAAGGCCGTGGATTTGTTTTAGATATCAACAAGGCAGGTCCAAATGGTAATGTCTATATAGAATATCCTCCCCGCGTAAATTTGGGTCTGTGGCAAGAATATGGTGAGTTGGTTTTTGACCTCTATATAACAAGCAGTGAAGATGCGACCGAGCTACTGGTTAAGTTGGATAGTGGTTGGCCGGATGTTAGCGATTATTCTGTGTCTTTACCGGAAAGCGGCGAATGGGTGGAAGTTCGTATTAACATTGGGGAATTGTTGGCTAATGGAAACCGTTATGCACCCGGTAGTTATGCCGATATAACAGATATTGTTAACCCCTTTGTTGTTGAACCGACCGGCGCAATGGACTTTAAGTTGGATAACGTTCGTTACGAATATTCGTTTGACGATGTTGAGGTGGTTACGGTGTTTGATGATACGCTGCATTCGCCGTTTAATCTGGGTCAATATGTTGCGAGTGGAGCCGTGCACATGGATATCGCGCCTGCCTCAGACCTTACACACGGTGATGTTCTTCAACTCAGTTTTGACACCAATGAAAGTGTGGTATTTTTTCAGACCAAACTGACAGCTGGGGGCGACCCCCTTAAGGTGGATCTCAGTGGCTTTGACTACTTGGAGTTTGACTTGCACTTGGTCGCGGATCCTCGAGCAACTCAGAACTTTATGGTCAAGATGGATTGTGGGCACCCTTGTGGGTCAGGTGACTATGAAATATTGGCGCCTTCAATCGGCGAGTGGACTTCTTACAAAATTCCATTAAGTGATCTTGTTTTCAATCCAGGTTCTAGTTTGGATTTGACAAGTGTAGATTCGCCTCTGGTTATTTTTCCAGCATGGGGAAATCAGCAAGGGGTAGTAATGGAAGTTGACAATGTTCGCCTGAGTAAAGACGAAACCTAAAAGACTACTTTTGAAAATTGAGTTCTGCAGGTGTCGGTAAATTTACCAGAGTAGATTTTTTAGCACTCAACTGAAGTGCCGGTTCAACCCTCGTGGTTGAATCGGTGGTATTTCGACATATTAACTCGATTGCTTGAGGATAACTTTTGACACAACACAATTGCGCCCTTGGTTTTTTCCCTGATAAAGCGCGCGATCCGCTTCCGAGATTAGCTGATCGATATTGTTAATCAAAGAGCCGGGCGCGCTGACAACCCCGAGTGTTAAACTAACGGGCTTGGCATCAGTTGGCCCATAGGGAATATTACGTTCTGCCATGGCAGCACAAACGTTATCTGCTACACTGCGTGCGCCTTCACTGTCGGTATCCGGTAAGATCAATACAAACTCTTCACCTCCAAAACGCCCCACAATATCGGTCGACCTTTCACAGCACGAAGAGATAATGTCTACGATGTCAATCAGACATTTATCACCTGCCTGATGGCCATTACTGTCGTTATAAGCCTTAAAAAAATCGACGTCTGCCATGATGAATGATATGGAGGAGTTTGTTCGGCGGGCCCTGGCTATTTCAAGAGATAGGGCCGATTCAATGCCTCGGCGATTCAGCGCGCCGGTCAGGTAATCGGTATTTGATTGTTTATCAAGTTTTTGAAGTAGTGACCGGGTCATTGAAGAGAAACTCCAGACTACCCAGGTTGATGTTAGGCAGAGGCATGCGAGTACAACGAGGCGTGCAGAACGTATCAGATCTGGGCTATTGGGGTTCTCTGGGACAAGTCCATTGATCTCCAGTGCAAACAAAGCGGCCAAAATCAGACAGACAATCGTAAGTGATATCCAGGCGGCTCGAGAGTCGATTAACAAGGTGGTTAATATCGGTATGATGGGGGCAATAAAAATCACTGCTCCGCCAAAGCCGCCGGTATTCCAGCTGGCTGTTGCAAAACCGAGTAGTGCGATGCTTATCAATACCCATGCGGCGACATTTAACGAGGCATTGCGACGCATGTAATATGCGTTTGCCAAGCCTGCAATCACTACAAAAATGGCCGGAACCGGGAGGTGCGCCAGCCCCATTACCAGGATTTTGGCAATGGCTAAACCCCCAACCAGAACCACCATGGTAAGGTTTGTGGCCTTGATTAATCCACGTCGACCTAGAGGTACCAATGCGTCAAATTCTATGCTCACGAGCTGCTCGCCTGTCGAATGTCGAGATTTTGTGAGGTATTGAAGCTAATAATGGCTTTAGTCTCCCGAAGTGCTGCATTCGCGTGCAAGAAAGTTCAATAGTGTAGCTACTTTAAAGGGGAGTAGGCGTGTGTTCAAGGTTAAGAGTCCGTTCTTTATGTATCCATATCTCACCCGCAGCAGCTCGTTAATCTTCCCGCTGGATGCCGTGTCTATGGTTTGTTTGCAGGGTGAGTAAGCATAATATCAGCACTCTGATCTTTCACTAGCGTACGATAAATCTGTTTGCCATCAGAGGAAACGGAAAATCCACTGAGGTCTCTTGAGGAAAATTGAACGACCTGCGTGGAAACCCCTGAGGAAAAATTATAGTAATAGGTAGTTAGTCGCCCCCCGGTCCCCGTCGCTAGATAATACAACCCGTCCTCCATTTGCTGCCATTGGTTGAATGGTCCCTGACTGGCTTCTGGCATCAATTGCGTTTCTTCGAGTGAGCCGTTGTTGACCCAAAATCCATCTTTATAAAACTTGGTGTACAGGTAGCCCTTGGTTGCGTCCTGCCGCGGCTCTCCACTGAATGCACCTTCTGTTATTACGGGTGCGGATTGCTGGTTATTGAGGTCGTATTTCCACAGTTGCAGCTGATCACCTTTCCAGGTGCTAAAATAAATGCCTTGATCGGTCCAGCGAGGGTTGCGAGCATATTGTCCTTGCAGGCTGAGGGTTTTCACCTCCAGGTTATCAATTGAAAGAATGGACAAGTTGTTGTCTGTTGAATCAAACACGATGGAGCGTCCGTCGGGTGACCACTGCATTCGAAACGGCGTATTCAAACTCTGAAATTTTGTCAGTTGGGTCTCGGCACCCGTTTGCAAATCTTTCAACCATATTTCTGTAGAGCCCGTGCGATCCGTCAGAAATGCGAGCGATTCGCCGCTTGGCCCAATCATTGGATGCCAATCCTGCCGAGTGGAAGAGACGAGAATTTGCTGGCGTTCCGGGTCTGGTGTTGAATTAAGGTCATCACTTTCCCGCAAGGGATTTGCCTGCGACACAATGTCATAGTTATACCGAGTTTCTACGAGTAGGAACTCACCCGTCAGTGGGTGTCTGGTCAAGTCCCCAATTACCGCATCTCTTTCAAGCAAGAGGGTCGAGCGTTGAGTGGCGATATTGTAGTGGACGAGCTGTCGATATAACGGCGCTTTAGCAAAAATGACACTTTCACCCTCCCGATCCCAGGTGAGCGAGCGAATCCAGTAGGGGAATTTTGCAAGCTGCTGCGATTGATTTGTTTCAAGATTTAGCAGCCACAGTTCTGATTGATTCCAGTGGTAGGTACGAATCAAAGCCAGCTGCTTGCCATCGGGAGAGAGATCAAACGCAACATCCCCCGTAATTCCACGACTGGCCTTTGATAGCTCTCGGGTTTCGCCGCTGATGACATTCGTGGCATAGATCCGCAATGGCCCTCCTTTGTAGGGGCTGCGATTGTAAATAAGTTGCTTGCCATCGGGGTGCCAAGACAGCTGGATGTCGAAGGGTGAGCAGTCAGCGATTTTTTGAGTCTTGCCAGTTACTTCAAATTCCGTATTGACTGCCAACAGCTTAATTTCACACCCCGCCTCTGAGTGTGAAACAAAAGCGATAGATCTGCCGTCAGGAGACCATGCGGGATGCAATTCACTGGCATTTTCGGATTGGGTGACGACTTGAGCTAGCCCTGAATTCAAATGTCGCAGGGCGATATCAAATTGATTCGACCCCTCGAGCTTTTGGCTGAAAGCGAGCACATTCCCGAGGGAGTGCATTGAGGGCGTCACTTCCACGCCTGTTGCGCTGGTTAACGGGCGAAGCTGACGCGCTGCGGGTTCGAAATCTGAGACGGTGGGTTGCGAACTGACCACAATGTACAAAATGGAAATGGCCGACAGCAACAACATTGCGGCCGCTGCCATCCACAGAGAGCGGGTTTTATGTTTGATGGCAGCCACTTGTCGTTGCTGGGTGACCTGCTCAACTTCGGCAATGAGGCGATAACCTCGTTTTGCAACTGTTTCAATATAACGGGCTTCTCGGGAATTATCCCCAAGGTGTTTTCTCAGCCGAGCGATTGCTTGATTGATCGCGGCATCAGAAACAATGCCCCGGCAGGCTTTCTCTATTAATTCATCTCGCGAGAATACCTGCCCGGGGTGCAGGGCTAAAAATTGGAGCAATTCACACAGCTGCGGGGTCAATGTCTGCTTTTTGTCACCCTGAGACAGAGAGTTGCTTGCGATATGCAGCTGCCACTCTCCAATTTTCAGCAAAATATCCTGCGTCACAGCAATCCTCTTTAAACTATAAGTTATTGATATTTATCGTGTTATGTTTTGGTTATTAAAAAATAACCGAACGGTTATGTGTTTTGCTCCTCGGGCCATTAGCATTCCACAACTCGCTGTATGACAGCAACCATTCTTGAGGAGATACACAATATGTTTAACAGTTATTCTCGTAAATTCTGGGGTGCCGGATTAGTGATGAGCGCCATAATGGCGGGCGTTAGTGCGTGCAGCCTTCATAAACCCAGCACAGGCGATATCATATCCACCCGTGAACTGGCACGCCATGATTTCCCCTATCCTTCGAATTACGCCAAGGTGCTGGGTTCCAAAATGCACTTTGTAGACACGGGCGGCGACAAAGACCCTATTCTGATGCTCCACGGCCAGCCAACCTGGTCTTATCTCTGGCGTGATGTGATTCCTGAGCTGGAGAAAGACCACCGGGTAATCGCACTCGACCTTATTGGCTTTGGGAAGTCTGATAAACCAGACATCAGCTATACCGTGGAGGACCATGCCAAATACCTCAATGAGTTTATTCAAACACTCGAATTGAACAATATCACCCTGGTGATCCACGACTGGGGGTCATTTCTGGGTTTTGATTTCGCGGCCCAGCACCCCGACAAAATCAAAGCGATTGCCTTTATGGAGTCGGTTGTGCCCTCTGACGGCAAAGACTACCCGGACTCACCTAACAAACCCATTATGGATAACTTCTTCCAGATTTTGACTGAGATCAAAACTCCGGGTGTTGGGGAGAAAATGATACTGGAAGACAACTTCTTTATTGAAGAGCTTCTGCTATCGGTACCTGGTCTTAGCGAAGATGAAAAAAATGCTTATCGTGAACCCTTTGCCAATGGCAAAAACCGATTGCCAATGCTGCAGTTCCCCAGGCAGATCTCCTTTGACGGAGTGGAGCCTAAATATGTCGTCGCGGGTAATCAGCTCATTGAGTCCTACTTGAAGACGACCCCGGTTCCCAAATTGATGCTGACCTTTACCCCGGGCGCCATTGTGGGCGACAGCAATATTCAATGGGCAAAAAACCACATGAGCAACCTGCAGCTCACTCACATTGGCGAGGGAGTGCACTTTGTTCAGGAGACTCACCCAAAAGCGATTGGTCAGACGATCAATCAGTGGATGGAAGCAAACGATCTAGACTAATAGACCATTTAATTAAATCAACTTCATTCGAGGAATAACTAACGATGAACACTTTTGCAAAATTATGTTTTGGCCTGGCCACTACCGTGGGCAGTCTCTCAGCTAACGTGGCTAATGCAGCGCTACTGGATATGAACTTCAAGAAAGGAGAAATGATCTGCATCATCTCTTCCAGTGAATACCCCTCCCAGCGAGGTGCCGTGCAGCAATACTTTAATGATACAGCACAGCTTATTGAATCAGAGAACGTTGAATTTGTAGGTTCTTTACAAGTTGAAAAGGTGCTTTTGGGGCAGCACCCTGTTCCGGGGTTTGGTTTTGTTAAGCTCCCCAGCAAGCGCAGTAAGGTTCGGCTCTATCAAGACCGACTTAACGAATGGCAACATATCAGGGAAACACGCCCAGATATCTGGAAAGAGCTGAGGCTCAACGACTTTGAGCTGCAACAGGATACAACCTTCAGTCTCGATACAGAGAAGTATTACCAACTAGAATCATTCTGGGTAAAACAAGACAAAGAGAATGAGTTCGACACTTTTCTCAATCAAGACCTGGAACATCGCCGTAAGGTCGGTGGGCGGATTGTGCAAATATTCGGTGAACCTGACATGTACGACACCCTCGGTGTAGAAAGGGCACCTAATGCTTACCTGATCACTGAATGGGATAGCAAAGAGGCTTTTAATCGTTACTGGGGTGACCGAAAGTCTTTTAGATATCTATCGGGACATGATGCGTGGTTGACCCGTGTACCTGCTTTGTCCAAGCCGAGTTAAATACACGGTGTACACTTGTCGGCGAGCCTTTATTGAGGTTCGTCGCTTACTGTCACCCCGGTGACAGGTTGCCCTGGGTAGTCCCCGTTAGGCTAGGTATCCAATATGAGCCATCAAGTGGATTATCATGGATATAGAACCTTACGCGCCTGGTTGTGGTGCATTAGTCAGCGGCATTCAACTCTCAAGCTTAACAGACACAGAACTCCTGCAGATTCGTGAAGCCTTTGTCAGTCATGGTCTTTTGTTTTTCCGTGACCAGGTTTTCACTCCAGCAGAGCATTTACGTTTCGCCAGACGTTACGGAGACATTGTACTGAATAAGTTTTTTGCTCCGGTTAAAGGTTTTCCCGACATTGCGGAAGTGCGTAAAGAGAAACATCATCAAACGAACATAGGGGGAGGGTGGCACACCGACCACTCCTATGACGAAACGCCTGCATTGGGTTCTATTCTGGTTGCTCGTGACTTACCTGACACTGGAGGGGACACTCATTTCGCCAATCTCTATGCCGCCTATGAGGCCTTGTCTCCAGGGTTGAAAAAAACTCTGGAAGGGCTGCGAGCCCTGCACTCGAATAAACATATCTATGGGAAAGACGGTTATTATCGCGGCACAGACATTGCCGATCAACTAGGGGGGATTAACGACGTGAGTGATGCCACTCACCCCGTTGTGATCATTCATCCGGAGAGTGGGCGTAAAGCGCTGTATGTGAACCCGGGCCACACCATACAGTTTGAAGGCTGGGGGTTTGACGAAAGTCGAGCACTGCTGAACTACCTTTATACACATGTCGACCAACCTGAATTCACCTGTCAGTTTGATTGGCAGCCAGGCTCCGTGACGTTTTGGGACAATCGTGCAACGTGGCATTTTGCGCAAAATGACTACCAGGGGCAGGCGCGGTTGATGCATCGTATAACCTTGGCTGGTGTGGGTTTGGAGGGGGTGTAGCTGGCACTATGGGTGAAATGTGTTTAAATACTTGTTAAACCTATAATTGAATAGAGGAGCTTCCTCTTTCAGCCCAGTACAGCAAGGAGCTACACCCAATGTCAAAAAGAGCCGCTTTTCTTCTTGGTGCGTCAATCATGTTTTCAATGCCCGCGCTGGCAGATGGTGCCGGAGACCCATCGGGAACTTGGCGTTTAAACCCTTCCATCGGTTTGCAGGTCTTTGACGAGGACCGGAACCTGGACAATGCAGGCACCTTTATCGGCGGATTAGAATATCGCTACGATGAAAAATGGGGAACAGAACTTTCAATTATGAGTTCTTCCCCCGATTCAGATGCAGGGGGAGATGTAGACCTGTTGCAGGTGGGTGTCGATGGCTTGTATTTCTTCAGTCGAGATAAAAATCAAGAAGCATTTTGGATATTGGGCCTCGCAGCCGCTGATTTTGATGGTGGTGCAGGCAGTGAAACGCAGTTGCACGGTGGCGTGGGGATTCGTTTTCTTTCCGGTAGCTCATGGTCATTGCGTTCAAGCGCCAAAGTCATTCGTGGTTTCGAAGACGGCGATCTTGATACGTTGATCTCTGTGGGTTTCAGTTATGCTTTTGGTCAGACATCCTCCCCCTCCATAAGCAAACCCGTGGTAATGGACGGCGATGGAGATGGCGTTGCAGATGCGGACGATCGATGCCCAACTACACCAGCCGGGGTACAGGTCGACAGCATGGGGTGTGCACTTGATGGTGATGGCGACGGTGTCGCAGACTACAAAGACCAGTGTCCGAGCACGCCTGCAGGACGGGAAGTTGATGCCAAAGGGTGTAAGTTTGTATTGACATCAAACGTTGAAATAGAACTGAAGGTCAATTTTGAAACTAATTCAGCTGTTGTGGAAGAGGCCTTTTTGATGGAAGTTGAAAAGGTGGCCAAGTTTATGAATAAATACGGCGCGGTGACAGCGGACATTGAAGGGCATACCGACTCACGTGGGGCAGCGCAATACAACAAGGCGCTATCCCAGCGTCGTGCTGATGCAGTGAAAGGTTTATTGGTTGAGCGTTATGGCATTGATGTCAGTCGACTGAGCGCAAAAGGGTACGGCGAAGAAAAACCACTGGAGAGCAATGACTCCAGCGACGGACGCCGCGCCAATCGACGGGTTGTGGCAGTTATGACTGCAGTTGTTGAAAAATAATAAACAGTATACCGCTGGGGCTCGATCTCCAGCGGTGCAGTAATTAGTGTTTTACTTGAGTGTTTCTAGAATATGATACTCGTGATTGATGGCATTAATCTGTTCGACGTTGTCGCGCAGAAACTGATTGAACTGTTCGAGCACCTTCGGCTGTTTAACTGTAGACAGGTGGAAGGGAAAACGAGTAGACGCTAGTGATTTACTCATGACCAAGCTTCTTCTGGCGCTCATTTCCGACAAATGATAATTGGCCACCGACAGCTCCATGTCGGTGCCATCTGCCCGCCCAAGCAAGACCATTTTCAGAGCAGACTGTGCATCGCTGACTTCCAGTATTCGCACGCCATTGAGCTTGCCTTCCCACAAGGTGGGTGTGAACCCTCGAATAACTGCCAAAGTCTTAATTTTTTCAAGGGCTGGCTCATCAATGTTTTTCGGAACCACTGTTCCACTTACGATGTGCACAACAGGGTCGCTGTAATAAACGGCTGCTTCTCCCTTTATCTCCGGCGACCAGTTCGGGTGATCCGGATAGGAAAAATCGATTGATTGATGTGTTATTAAGTTAGTGCGTAAGCGGCGGATAGGATGTGCTTGATAGAGAAGTTCGTACCCCATTTGTTGGGCAAAAAGGTTCAGAATAACAAAGGCTGCACCCCTATCTGCGCGTTTGATGGCGTGGTGCGGGAAATAATCAATATTTTCCACGCCCACTACAAACGTTTTTATCGCATCATTTTCTGTCGCATTGAGCGGAATGGATGGCACTATTATAAGGCACCACCACAGAATTAATTTTTTAATGCGCGTTTTCAATTTTCCGCCTCTAAAAATGTTGTCCATATGATCTTACATTGTAAATTGAATCAATCGAGAATGTAGAGTTATATCGATCTTGGATAAAAAGACTCGTTTTGATGCCATCTAAGGTGGGTCGTGATTCTGTTTGTTGGCACTCTTACAGATACAGGTCATAATTATACTTTCCACTTGTATGGGTTTATGAGTTTTAGCAAGGCTCAATTAACAAGCCAGTATAAAGTCAGCGTGGGAGGGGAGCATCATTTGTTAGTTAAACATATCGCACTTGTTTCTCTGGTTTGTCTGGGAATGTATCTCTGGGCTCACAATGTTTCATCGGAAGAGCCCGCAAGCCCTCAACAGTTAATCGGCGTGTCAGACTTTTGGTGCCCCTACGTGTGCAACCAGCAGCCTGGCATGCCGGGCTACATGGTAGAGTTGCTGCGTGAGGCCCTGAAACCGCAAGACCAGGACTTCAAACTGGAGGTGGCGCCGTGGGCCAGAGCACTGCGAATAGCCAATACTAAAAAAGAGTATGCATTGGTTGGAATCAGTGAATTACGCAAGGGGCGTTTGCTGACAAATAGGATACCCATAGGGCTGGATGAAACTGTGGTTATCTCCACGAAAGATCGCAAGCTTGTTTTTGAAAACATGTCCTCATTAGATGGCTATCACATTGGTTATGTGAAAATGTCGGACAAGGCTCTGGGCAGTGACCTACATCAATATCTGTTGAGTAGAGAGCAGCAGAATTATGCCAAGGTGTCGACAATAAGTGGCAACGAGCCCGTTAATCAACTGGTAAAGATGCTGATGAGTAATCACATTGATGCAATAATTGGAAATCGACATGTTGCTCAGTTTGAAGCACTGCGGCTGAATTTCTCTGACAGTATTGATGTGGTGGGTTCGGTGGGGCACGTGTTTCTTTACATGGCCATCAATCCTGACTTTCCCGGAGCGCAACAACTCATTGACGCCGTAGATAAAGAGTTGCTCGTTATGTTGCAGGATGGCCGCTTTAGAAAAATACTGGCAGCTTATGGCGTTGATGATTGGGATCTTAAAGCGGCCCCCCATTAATTATATCGCTCAACTGCCTTTAGTTAATAAAACTGTCAATGATTCGCGTGAATTCATTTTCTTTTCTCATCGTTGAGACTATTTTTTCAATCTCTCTGGCCCTGTAGGCATGCACAGATTTCTTTGACAAACCAATGTAAACTGGATTTGGGTCTACATATTGATAACTAACTGGAGCGATATGCCTAAGGAATTGAGGGCTACGTTGAATTAGATAGTCACCTTCAATTTGTGTGGCGATAACGACGTCAACTCTATCGGCAATCAGGCGTTTGAAGTTGTTCGTGACAGAAGAAGCCTCATCTTTTCTAAAAAAAGTTTTTTCTTTGTCGAATTCTGGAAAATACTTGTAACCTCGCGCTACGCCAACTGAGAGTCCTTTCAAGTCTTTATATGAATTTATATCAAGGTTTCGCCGCTTTAAACCATAAAATGCTTTATTCGAATTGTCCATGTAGCGAAATAAATACATGTATTCTCGCCGATCAGACTTATCGAGAAGACTCATCATAATGTCGGCACTGCCGTCGTTCATCATTCTGAGGCACCTTAGAAAAGGTGTATTTCCGGTAAAAACTAAGTCAAGGTCAAGGCGCTGGGCAATGGCTTTGGCGATATCGACCAGTGCACCTGTGGGCTCACGGCCATTGCCGTTTAAGATGTGGTAAGGCGGGTAGTGATCAATACACATTCTCATTGGCGCCTTGCCATTGGCGAGTGCTCCAATACTTAAACTAATAAGTAGACAGGTGGCAGCGCAGATAGGTAACTTAGCTAGTTTCATTCGTAAGGGTATTGTCAGTTGGGGCTAGCCACCAATATAACGTAAAGATCGCTTGAATGCCTGTGCTTGTGCAAAAAAACGGTTTTTTTCTAGTGGGGCAGGAGGCACTTTATCTCTGTCATTTTCCTCTAAAGCTGTCATCATAGTCAGTCAGTTCTTTCTCGATTGTATGGAAACCACGTGAACCCAAATAGTCAAAAAATCTGTCAGGAGGCTGCGCAGCTGTTGCGCGCTCGCCAATACTCCGCCGCTGAAACCCTGTTGCGTAAATTGATCGCTAAATCGCCAAATGAAGGGCCGGCACACAAACTGTTGGCCCACAGCCTGATGCGGCAAGAGAAGGTGCAAGAGAGTATACACGCATTTTCGGCAGCCATTTCCTGTGACCCGAATTCTGCGGATGCACACGGAGATATTGGACGGGCCTACCTGCATGCAAAGCAAAACGATGAGGCGCTTCAACACTTTCGCCAGGCCGTCTCACTAGACTCTGCTTTCAGTGAGGTTTGGATGCTTCTCGGCAATACCTTGATGAATAATGGTGACTATGCCGAAGGCAGAGCGGCCTTGATTCAAGCGGAAAAAACAGATCCGCATCGGGCGCTCATTGAAAATGCCAACCGCCTGCTGGCGAACAAACAAATGGCAGACGCCGAGAAACAATGCCTTGCGCTACTTGACCGCGTGAAAATTCACCCGGGGGCTATCGTAGTCATGGCCCGCCTCGCCGTGATGAAAAAAGCATGGGTTCGAGCGGAAACCATGTTAAAAAAAGGACTTCAATACACTCCTTACCATGTGGGTCTCTGGCACCAGTTGGCTGAAGTTTCCGAAGCGTTGAGTAAACATCAGCAGCAGCTAGACAGTCTTGAGCGTTGCATCCTAATCGCCCCGGAGAGTGCTTTTTTACTGGCTCTTATTGGCAAGGTATACACTAATTTGGGCCGATATGAGCCAGCTTTACAGGCATTCGATCGCTCACTTCAAATAGAAGAAAATAACCCCGAGTATCTTATGCAGCGTGGTTACGCCTACCGTTTTATGGGTGAACGTGCGGGCTGTGAAGCGGACTTTAATCGCTGCAAGTCAATCAAACACTATAGTGGAGGGGCTTATTGGGCTTTGGCGGATCTTAAAGATTATCCGTTTGATGAGGCTGATGTCAGTGACATGAGTGCCATTTTTTCGCAGCCGTCGGAGTCACCACATCAGCGTTCAATGGCAGGTTTTGCGCTGGCAAAATGTTTGGAGGCCAGGGGCGAGACAAAACAAGCATTTGACTATTACCAAGGTGCTAACGCATTGCGTCCGGGAGTGAACTTCAGCCCGGATGATTTTGATCGACACAACCGGGTTTCTCGCGAACTCTATTCGGCAAAGATGTTGACGGAAGTTCAGTGTGCAGAGGTAAGCTCGGGGCCCACTCCGATCTTCGTGGTGGGTTTGCCTCGCTCGGGCTCAACTCTGGTTGAGCAGGTGTTGGCCAGTCACAGTGCCATTGAGGGCACAATAGAGCTTACAAATCTGCCACGCGTTGCCGTAGCCCTTGAGGAGGACAGTCACGCCAAAGGCATGAGCGTGGGGCAGTACTTGCGGCAGTTAAGCCCATCCGAGCGCGCTGCCTATGGGCGGCAGTATCTGGATGAGACAGCCATTTTCCGTACAGGGTCAGATTTTTTCGTTGATAAAAGACCGGGTAATTTCCGCCTTGCCGGATTGATTCACCTGCTGTTACCCCACGCAAAAATCATCGATGTACGCAGGCATCCTCTCGCGACGGGTTGGGGGCTGTATAAGCAGCATTTTGCGTCGGGTTTTGACTTCAGCTATCACCTTGATCACATTGGTCGTTATTATCGTTCCTATTTACAGATGATGGATCATTGGGATGCGGCCTTGCCGGGGAAAATATTCTGCCAGCACTATGAAGCCCTGGTGGAAGACACGCAATCTAGTGTCAGGTCCCTGCTGTCTTATTTGGGTTTGGATTATGAGCAGAGTTGTTTGGATTTTCACAACAACCCGCGTTCGGTTCAGACTGCCAGCAGTGAGCAGGTGCGTCAGCCAATTTACAGAACGGGCCTGAAATCCTGGTTGCCATTTGATGAGCAATTGGCCCCCCTGAAAGCCGCTTTGGGAGAAGAGGTGTTAAACCGTTGGGCATAAAAAAGGCGGGCTAATGCCCGCCTTAAGATTTAAAACATCGACGCTTAGAAGTTGATATCTGCTCTAAACGTTAATGTGCGCTCAGGAGCGAAGTAGACCAAGTCCTGATTGCTTGTGTCGGTGCGGTAGGTGACGATTTCTTCGTTCATCAGGTTCTTAATGTGAACACTCAAACGTACATTATCGCTGGCCTCAATGCTGCCTGAAGCGTTCCAGCGGGTGTAGTCTGGCGCGGTGTCCAGTTCGCTGGCGCGGTAGTGCGACTTGTATTCGTCATAACCTTCCACTTCCAAACGTACAGTAGCGGGGCGATCCATAACCTCCAACTGCTTGTCCAGTGCAGCATAGAAGTTGTAGCTGGGCACCATCGCCAAGTCTTCACCTTTCAATCCGCCAAAGCTTGGCGCATCAGAGGTCAACTCCGAGCTAGTGTAAGAGAAGTTAAGAGTAGCGGTCAGCGTGTCTGTTAAGAACGTTGTACTCTCAAACTCAAAGCCGCTGGATTCAGCAGATGCTGCATTACCCGTGAATGGGAAGCCGCAAGTATCCATGTCCACTTCGGTCTGCAATCCAGTCCAGTCGATGGTATAGATAGCGGAGCTGAAACGGAACCGGCGCTCAAACAGGGCACCTTTGATACCAAACTCATAGCTCTCAATCGTGTCACTGTCGAAGCGTGGCTTCCAGAACTGTGCGTTAGGATCAGCCTCACAAGACACCGGCAGAATCGGCAAGGTTGAACCGCCTGGGCGGTAGCCTTCAGAGTAGACCGCGTAGAAAGACAGGTCTTCGCTTGGTCGATAAGATGCGCTGAACTTCAAGGTGTCGCCATCGTTACCGCCGCCTTCATCGGTGACGGCGGGTGTTGGGCCTACCCATACGCCGCTTTCAATTACGCGCTGTTCATCTTCAATATCGTAAAAACGCACACCGGCAGTTAATTCCAGTTCCCCGTCGGCCAGATCGGTCAGGTAGCTGACTTCACCAAACAAGGCGTGTTCTTCTTTGCGAGTATACTCATGCGCAATGTTATAGTTCTTGGAGCGGTCGCCATAAAGCGCCTGGCCAAACTGATCGATGGACTCAACACCCAGTCCCCAGTCGGTAAAGCCCATCCAGTAATTCCAAACCTCTGTTGTCAGAGCCAGCGCTTCGGGAGTAGTTTCGTGATACTGAAACTGCATGTCTGGCACTGCGTCGAGCTCATACTTGTTAAAGTAATATCCCGCGGTCCAGCTAATAGGGCCGTCATCTATCGACTGCACCCGAAGTTCGTGGGTGACACGCTCGCCGGGCTGGCGGCCGTAGAGATTGGTGTCTTTTTCCAAAATCCAGGTTTTGCCGGCGTCGAGCAGGTCGTTGCGAGACCAGTTGGCCAACTCGCGAGTCGATTCTTTTGAATAGGAACCAACGTAAGTCAAAGAGGCGATGTCGGCGATGTTGCCGTTGGTATACGACAGGGTGAACAAGTCTTTTTCTCTTTCAAACCACTCGTCAACACTTTCCCAGATGGTGTATTTACTTGGGTGGCTGTGTCTAAAAGAACCGTTGGACATACAGTCAACGCGGCTCTGGCCGGCGCAGCTTTCATAGTCATATGTTACGTCATAACCATTGGCTGCACTGCCGTTAGGGGTGAGGGTTGGAACGTAGCGACCACCCGAGGAGACATCCGCCCAATCGGCTCCCATGTCACGCTCTTCAGTGTGCCAATAGCCAATGGTAAGTTCTGAATCGTCATCAATGTTCCAGAGCAGTTGTGCTCGAGTCCAGTTATCATCTTCGCTGCTCATCAGGCCTGTGGCTGCGTTGAGAATGCGGCCGGGCTCATTACTGGAGCTTCCAACCACACGCAGGGCGAGGTTGTCGGAAAGTGGTACATTAACGCCGATGTAAGCGCGGGTTTCATTGCCATCCACGTTGCGTTCGGCTGAGGTTTGAAGTGAACCAAAGACTTCAAATTCTTCGGTGCTGGGTTTGTTGCTGATCACCTGTACCGTACCGCCAATGGCATTTGAGCCCCACAAAGTGCCTTGTGGTCCACGCAATACTTCAACTCGAGATACGTCAAACAGGTCGCTGAAGTTAAACAAAACGCCGTCGGTGAAGGTGCTGGTGGTATCCGGGCTTGAATCATTGCCGCCGGAAAGTCCACGCAGAATTAACTGGCCTCGCGGCATAGATGCGCCGGGCAGGGTGCGGAACAGATCCTCTTTAGTAACCAGGTTCCGTTTTTCAATTTCCGCGGTAGCGACAGCGGAAATATTCATGGGGACTTCTGTTAACGTCTCCTCTTTTTTACGTGCAGAAACAACGATCTCTTCCATCAGGGAGTGATTGTTCTGCGCTAGCGCCGGCAAGCTGAAGCCGGTCGCGGCAACACTGGTGGCAATCGCAGCGCGTATCGCCCAGGTGAGTTTGGTTGATTTCATAGGTGTCAAGTCCTCTTCTTTTTTAGTAGTGCAATGCAACACACGTGTCTCCGGCTTTGATTTTTTATCGGAAACTATACAGAAGACGGACAAAGCGACAGAGTCCTCAATGTCGCACGTTAAAATGAGGAAAATATGCGGTGAGCCGAAGGCGCTGGGTATCCCGTCATCGGCTCAAAGCCCGCGTGGCGCCTGGGCTTTGATAGGTAAACCCCTATGGCTCTTACTTAGTCTGAAGTGCCCTCGCTCTTGAGCGCAGTAAATTTCTCAGCCATTGTCGGGTTGCCCTTGGTTAGTTTCTTAACCGTCAAGTCGTCTGCTTTGTTATTGGCAAGCCGAAGGTTATTTTCCGATCCCAGTAGTGCATCCTTGGTTTTTTGCAGATGGTCGATGGTTTTATCGATCTCAGTAATGGCAGTCTTGAATTTCTTGGAAGCCAGTTCGTAGTTTCGGGCAAAGCCTGACTTGAATGCATCCAGTTCGCTTTCGAAGTTAGTGATGTCGATATTCTGTTCTTTGACCAGGGCGAGTTCAGTCTTGTATTTGAGTGAGTTCAGCGCAGCATTTCGCAACAGCGTGATGATGGGTATAAAGAACTGGGGGCGAACGACATACATCTTTTCATAGCGGTGGGATACATCGACAATGCCCGTGTTGTAAAGCTCGCTCTCCGGCTCAAGAAGTGACACGAGAATTGCATATTCACAGTTCTTTTCTTTTCTGTCCTTATCGAGCTCTTTAAAGAAGTCTTCGTTCTTCTTTTTAGTGGCGGTCTCATCGTTCTCGTTTTTCATTTCGAACATGATCGAGACGGTCTCTATGCCCGCATCATCTAGATCGCGAAAGATGAAGTCTCCCTTGCTGCCTGAGCGTGCATCATTATCTTTTTCGAAATAGGCCGATGGAAACGCCATGGCACGAATACGATTGAACTCGATCTCGCAGTGTTGCTCTAGGGTTTCGCCAACCATCTTGGTTGACAGCCGGGCCTTCATATCTCTGAGTCGTTCAATTTCGCCTTCGCGATCTTTGATTTGTGTTTCATATTTATCTTTAAGTGAGTTCTCGGCGAGCTTTTTCTCCAGTTTGGATTGCTCCAGGCCACTCTTAAACTCGTCACGTTCTTTTTCGACTGTATTTACTGCCTCCGCAATGGCCAGCTTCTGTGCAACTTCTGTAGAGTCGAGCTGGGCTTTGAGTTTCTGAATCTCTGTGTCTTTTGCGGAAGCTGCTTTTTGCAGTTCGTTCATCAGTTTAGCTTCGGCAAGCTGCGAATCTGTTTTTTTGTCTTGTTTTGCTTGTTCAAGTTCGTTGTTGAGTGAGTCGCGTTCTTTTTCCACCGCGGTTAATGCTTCCGTGACCGCAAGTTTCTGGCTTACTTCGCCGGCTTCCAGTTGAGATTTTAACTCATTAATCTCGGCGTCTTTTTTGGTGGCGGCCTTTTCTAGCTCGCTAGTGACTTTAGTGGTTGCTAGCTCAACTGCGCTTTGCTTGTCGGCCTCAGCCAACACCAGTCGCTCGTGTAGCTGTTGCTCGAAATCCTTATCTCGCACCTGCTTGAGAATGTCTGCATAGCCGGTTTCGTCGATTTTGAATGCTTTTTTACAGTGTGGGCAGATGATTTCATGCATAAAGATGTGTCCTTTAAATCCAGGTTTTATGGGCTGGTTCGGGGTTTTCCGCCAGCCCTATTTCTCGAATGTTAGCAAGCCGCTTTCCGCCAGACTTTTCCACAAGTCAATATAGGTCTGCTGGGCGTCGGTGTTGGACGCACAAACCTTTAGGGTTTCGGACAGTCTCAATAGATATTCCTTCAGCCCAGCGTCGCCTAGTTTTTCAGCCTCAGCTAATATCGAAGTCTTACGATTTTCAGAAATTGAGTCCCCTAGCGTTTTCGAATATTCCCAGGTCGCGTCGAAAGCTTCTACTGATGTGTCTTTTTCAATGCTATCTGACACATGTGTCATGATCACTGAGAGTTTCGCGCCTTTGGCTAAATCCTGAAATTTCTTTATTTGCTCGGGGTCGCCTTCATAAAGCTTCGCTGCAATCTCATAGGCCGCTGCACAAGTACCCCATGATTCAGCTTCCTTATTGACGTCCTCAATATCTCGAAAGCTTGTTCCGCCATTTAGATAAGTGTCTTGGGCATAGGTATTGCTGGTAATAGCCAAGAACAGCAAAATACTTTTTCTCATTGTCATTCTCTTTATCTTAGTTACATCTACTTTCCGAGACTCTAGGGGCTCTGACGTTAGACAGGTGACGCTATGAAAACGGGCTTCGTAAATGAGATTGTAGAAAAATTGTTTGAAGGGCTGGATACAGATTTAACGACGGATGTTAAACCTGGCTCCAGAATATCTTCATTTATCACTTAAGGTTTACAATGTTTGGTAAAAGAGTCGTTAAATGACGTGTGCAAAAAATCCAAATTTCGACATGAGTAAGATCGTATGTCGATATTATCGACATGTCTAGGAGTCATGTCGAAATAACCGAATTTTTTCGACATGACTGGATTGTGTGTCGATGCTGTAAATATAAGTCCACAGCGAGTCGAAATATTGCCTTTTCATCAACATGAAGGGTTGGAACAGGCGAGGCGGCATGGCCTTTTTAGTTGGTGGTGCCAAGCCAATAGTCTACCATCTTCTGCGAGCTGAGCTATGCTCAATTTATGACACATAAATTGGCTCAAGCGGCCAGTCTAAGGAGCCACTGATGAGCAATGATGTTGTTATTGAAGCCTGGAATACGGTGCTGTTTGAGAAATTCACCCGTTTCAAATACCTCTTTATCGAAGGTTATGCCTCTATTAGCGACGAGGCACTCAAACGCAGCCAATACGCCGAAGATGCAAAAATTCTCGATGTGGGTTGTGGTTTTGGGGACTGCACTATTCAGATTGCGAAGACTCTCGGCGCCAAAGGGACTGCTGCGGGAGTGGACTGTGCGAGCAACTTCATTTTGGAGTGTGAAAAATCAGCCCGTGAAGACGGGGTGGCAAATGCTCAATTTTTTGTCGCTGACGTAGAGGCCGATGATCTCGGTGGCCCCTATGACGAGGCCTTTGCGCGATTTGGCACAATGTTTTTTAACCTGCCTGGCCTGGCGATGAAAAACATTCTGCAATCACTGGCTCCGGGTGGAAAATTCACTCAAGTTGTCTGGCGTAAACGGGAAGACAACCCTTGGCTACACGACGCTGAGAAGTGTGTAAAAGCTATAGTGCCGGTTGTCTCTCACGATGAAACTGACGCGGTACACTGCGGGCCGGGTCCCTTCTCCATGGCTGGCCCCGACATGGTGAGCGACATGCTGCAATCTGTCGGTTTCGAGCGCATTCAGTTTGAGCGTTTCGATTCTGACATCTGCATCGGTAGAAATATTGAGGAGGCGATTCAGTTTGCGCTCGAGATTGGACCGGCAGGTGAAATCATTCGTTTAGCCGGGGAAGAAGGGGAGCGCCTGAGAGGGGGGGTGATTGAGTCGCTTCAGGATGTTATTGGCCAATATCTCCGCGACGACGGCAGTATCTGGGCGCCATCCAGTGCTTGGTTTATAACGGCATACAAACCTGAGTGAGTTTGAGGTCTTTCAAGAAGATAATGTACCCCCTCTTATGCCCTATAAAAATGCTTGTCTGGCCACAATCAAGCCTGGAACATTTTAATATTGGGGTTATCGAATACGCTTGCCCCCGGGTCGAGAATTTGCAGATAACGGTCAAAATACAGGAATTGTTTGAGCAGCATGGTAAAGGCGCGAGGAAATCGAATGCCGTGGTTTTTCCCTATCTCACCCAACTGCATCATCAGGTCGTTGATTGTGCCGGCCTGCATTTGTGATTGAAGATCTATTGCACCTGAGGGCTGCACCTGCCCCAGGGAGGCAAACAAGCGGGCGATGTCCATGCTTAAACGGTCGAGATCGACCTGGTCCCGGGTAATGCCTACGGCCAACATGGCTTCGGCAACCGCACGATAGTCCTGTAAACCCAAGGCGCTAAACAAGCTGAATGTGGAAGCCCAGACGTCCTTCGAAATGCGCCCCACCATGCCGAAATCAATAAAGCCAACTCGACCGTCATCCAATAGCAGCATATTGCCACTATGCAAATCGGCGTGGAAAAAGTCGCACTGGGTCAAGCTGGCAAACCAGGTGTTTAAGGCATTGAACAGAGCCTCAGAGGCATTTGCCGAGTGTGTTTGTAATGCCTTGGTGTCGGTCAAAGAGCAGCCATAAAAACGCTCCATGGTCAGCACTTTGGCACCAGATGCCTGACGGTAAGGTTTGGGGGCAGTGACTTGCCTGTTGCCGGTTTCTTGTAAAAACTGGCGAAAGTGTTCGAGATTATCGGCCTCTTTTACAAAGTCACATTCATCGATCATTGCCTGATACATTTCTTCAATAATGCCGGCAATCGCATCTTTCTCAAGATTGGGCAACATCAACTCCATCAGGCGAGTGAGTATATAGACGGTGTTTAAATCCACCATTATCTCAGCGGCCACGCCCGGCTTTTGTACTTTTACGACTACGTGCTCCCCGCTTTTTAGAACGGCGGCATGAACCTGGGCAATGGAGGCGGACGCCAGGGGTTCGGGGTCGAATTGGCTGTAGACCTCATGGATAGATTGTTTTAATTCCCGTTCAAGCAATTTTTTAATTTTGCGGTAGGAAATGGGGGCGGTCTTGTCGAGCAGCAGCTGAAACTCCTCCACATAGTCTGCGGGAAACAACGAGGGAGAGCTGGCAATAAATTGCCCACACTTAATATAGGTAGCACCCAGCGCTTCAAAAAGCTCCCGCACTTCTCGGGCTGGCGGGCGTTGACGTTTGATCAGCCACTTGGCCGCCCGGGGATAGGTTTGAATAAGAAAACGCGTTAAGCGCAGACTACCGCGAACGCCCAGTTCAGCCAAACCGACCGTGCGATTACCTGGGCTTGCAGAGTTGAGGAGTCCGGGGAGCTGAGGAAGGCGAACCATTTGTCTTAAACCTGTCATTTAGACGTTGAGCGTTAGTGGATCGAGACGCTATTTTTTGAACGCGAAATTTTTCAATAGAGCGAGCGTGTGATTGCGTTATAGTGCCTCAGAAAATTAGAATGCGCCGCCTAAAAATTTACCGGTCGGACACGCACCGCAAGCTCCGACAGCATAACCAGAATCGCCATCAAAAAACACATAAACTTACACTCAAACAATACATAAACTTACAAAATGAACGTCACTCAAACGGCCATTCCGATAGGCACATAAAGTCGTTGGCATTTCGAAATCCTGATGATACTGTAATTCAATACTCCAGGCGATCGAGACAAAATGGGTACAGCAGTTCTAAAGACAAATATTGAATATTTATCCGAGTTTTCGCCATGAAATTATTACCGTGCTAGAGCAGTAAAAAGCCCTTCATGATATGGCCCAGTGCTTTGACCAACCGTTACCTGACACCAAATACGTCTATTCCTACGGCCTCTCGACAGTGGTCGTACTCGCGAGCATTTACTGTGCGACCCGCGGGCAGTACTATTTATCACTACCGATCGGGAAATTCACACTATACTGACAGTTGTTACGAAGACACCCAGAGCCGGTATCGACTGACACCGAACAACACAATACGTAACACGCAATAATGGTGACAGACAATCAACAGGATCAGATCATTAGCCAGGGCCAGACCTAATGTCTGCGTATTATTAGATTTTCTACTTTAGTCTCTCTGAGGGATATTTAATTCATGAACGTACATGCGGATGTTACAAAGGAAGTCGAGCGCCAGCCGGAAGGCGCCCATATTGGCGCTTTTTTTGATTTTGACGGAACGGTTATTGCCGGCTTCTCGGTTAAATCATTTGTGCAAGAACAACTGCGCCGTGGCGATATCGGGCCGCGCGAGTTTGCCGAACTCACCGCCACCTTCGCGAACTTTAGTTTGGGTAGAATGGGTTTCTCCGCCCTGATGGTAGCCAGTTCAAAAATGATGAAGGGTGTACCGGAGCAGCAATACATCGACTTTGGTGAAGAGCTTTACGAGAAACATCTGTCGCGCTTGATTTATCCGGAATCTCGCGCTCTGATTGAAGCCCATTTAGACAAGGGTCACACGGTGGCTTTGATCTCATCCGCCACCCGCTACCAGGTAGAGGCGGCAGCACAAGACTTGGGTTTCCAACACATTCTGTACACTGAGATGGAAGTGGAAGACGGCGTTTTTACAGGCAATGTAATCAGCCCCACCTGCTACGGTGAAGGCAAAATGACCGCGGCCAGTAAGCTCGCCGAGGAAGTCGACATCGACCTCGAAAAAAGCTTCTTCTACACTGACAGCCACGAAGATCTGCCCCTGCTTGAGGGCGTTGGCCATCCTCAGGTACTCAACCCCACCAAGAAGTTGGTCAGTATTGCTGAAAGGCGCGGATGGCCTATTCGCCGTTTCCGCAGTCGCGGTCGGCCTAAAATGACCGACTACCTGCGCACCGCTGCCGCCACCTTTAGCCTGGTGCCCACTTTTGCCGCCAGCTTGCCCATTCAAATGTTAACGGGTTCAAAGCGTGAGGCCCTGAACTATTCCACTTCACTGTTTGGCGATACCGCAGCGGCACTGATCGGCTTGCACCTGAACACAAGGGGCGAGCAACACCTTTGGTCCCATCGTCCGGCCGTCTTTATTTTTAACCACCAAAGCCAGGCCGACGCAGTCATCATACCCAAGCTATTACGCCGGGACATTGCCGGGGTCGGTAAAAAAGAAATCAAAGAAGACAATTACATCATTGGCAAAATTTTTGAGTACGGTGGCACCGTATTGATCGATCGTAAAGACGGCCAAAGCGCCGTTGAAGCTATGCAGCCGCTGGTGGATACACTCAGGAACGAGGGCCGCTCGGTGGTATTGTCTCCAGAGGGCACCCGCACCATTGGTCCGAAACTGGCGCCGTTCAAGAAAGGTGCGTTTCACCTCGCCATTCAGGCCGAGGTAGCCATTGTGCCAATCGTAATTCACAACTCCTGCGATGTGCAGCCCAAAGGCGACTGGGTATACCGTCCGGGCACCGTGGAAATCGATGTATTACCGCCGGTGGACACCAGTGACTGGACGGTGGAAACCATCGACCAGCATGTGGCTGACGTGAGGCAGATGTTCCTCGACACTCTGGGGCAGACCGAGGAAGACGAGGACGAAGCAGATGTGATTGAAGGCGCCGAGGTCGAAGAGGAAGATACCGATGTCTGACCGCCAACAGCTCACGGCCCAGGACGCTCAGTTCCTGTTTTTGGAAACCGACAATAACCTGGGTAATGTCACAGGGTGTCAAATTTTTGAACCGGAAGAGGGCGAGACAGAGGCTTACAGTCTGGCGCAATTTATTGCACACCTGAGCTCGCGCCTGAACGTGTCTCCCATTTTCACCCAGCGCCTGCAAAAGGTGCCGCTTGAGCTGGATTTTCCCTATTGGGTAACGGATGAATATTTTGATGTGAAGTCCCACGCCTCTTCCGTGAAATTATCGGCATCGGCCAACTGGTCAGAGTTGTGTGAGATTGTGGGTCGCTTTCATAGCCGCTCCCTCGATATGCAGCGCCCCCTGTGGGAGATGTTATTAATTGAAGATGTCGGCAATATTGAAGGTTTTGCGCCGGGTAGTTTTGCCGTTGTCAGCAAATTGCACCATTGCGCCATCGACGGAACCTCAGGGGTACGGGTCATGGCGGCGCTCACCGACATCGATGCCCAGGGTACACCCGTATTCCCGGTTCCCGAACAAGCGCCAGCGGAACGTAAACCTCAGTCGTTCGAGCAGATGATGACCCGGGCCGCCTGCAGCAATATCAGCTCTCCTGTAAAATTGGCTAGTTCGCTACTCAGTGCCTATCCCACCGTTTACCCGACCCTGCGTCGCGCCTTTGCCGGCGGCGACACTGAAAAGTCGGCAGTGCCCGATACCCGCTTTAACAAAGACACTTCTCCTCACAAGGTGTTTGACGGTTTAACCCTTAATCTGGCTGACTTTAAACACATCAGAAAACTGGTAGAAGGCTCAACCATCAACGACGTTGTATTGGCAATCAGTAGCGGTGGTTTGCGCAAATACCTGCAACATCATCAAGAGCTGCCATCGGAATCTCTGGTCGCCTGTGCCCCCATTAATATTCGCTCTAAAGGTGGCAATAAAGATAAGGGCGGCAAGGGCAAAGAGGAGGTTAGTGGCAACAACATCACCGCAATGAATATCCCTCTTTTTACCCAGGAGCCGGACCCGGTTATACGCCTGGCTCGCATTCACCAGCTGGCAGCGGAGTCAAAAGCCGGCAAAAAAGGGATCTCGGCCCGTCTAATGACCGATATTTCCAAACACATACCCGGTTTTTCGCTGTCCATGGCCACTCGAGTGCTGGTGCGTTCGGGTAATCTCAGTAGAATGGTGAATACCTTTATTTCTAATGTGCCCGGGCCTCAGATTCCGGTCTATATGAACGGCCGCAAATGCACGCAAACCTACGCCATGGCCCCTCTGGCTGACGGTATGGGTTTGTTTCTCGCGACGCCAAGCTACAACGGGAAGATGTTTTTCTCCATCACCGCCACACGGGAAATTGTGCCGGACATGGCGTTCCTTGTCAGCTGCTTCCAGGGGGCCTTTGACGAGTTGTTGAACACTGCCCAGGATGCTCAAGACAGCCCGCTAAGCGCGAGCATAGAGTCACCGATTTAAGCAGAGGGAAACAATGTTCTGGATTTTACTCATACTTACCCTGGCTGTTGCAGCGGTGCTCTGTCTTTATTTTTACAAGCCCCACGAGCTCTATCACGGAGCGGTCAATCTAGCACTGCGCCTCACCGGGTTTCAGCGGAGGAGCCTCACGGTTGACGACGAGCACTGGCACTACCTCGAGGGCGGCGCCAGTAACAGTGCTGTGATGGTACTGCTGCACGGCTTTGGGGCAAACAAAGAAAGCTGGCTGCCCTACGCCCGTCTGCTAACAGCTAAGTACCGTGTCATCGTGCCCGACCTACCCGGCTTTGGCGAAAGTGCCCAGATCATGGATAAAGATTACAGTTCCAAAACCCAGGCCAATCGGCTGTACGCACTGTTAACCCATCTTGGTATTGAACACTGCCACCTATCCGGAAACTCCATGGGTGGACTGATAGCCGCGCGTTATGCCATCGCTTTCCAGCAGAGCGTTGAATCCCTGACACTGTTCAACAATGCAGGGATCGACTCCGAGCAGCAAACACCTTTCTTCGAGAAAATGTTCCAAGGAGATGCCACCTTGGTTGCTCGCTCGCAGGAAGAGTTTAAACAAATACTGGCCTTAGTCACCCACCGTCCCATGAAAATTCCGGCGAACATTTTTCGTGTGCTTGCTGAAGATTCTATCGCCCGAGCCCCTTTGCTGGACCACATTTTTGCCTCCCTGAAAGAGGAGGTTCTCGAGGTTTATCTCAATCAATACCTGCCAGAGATCAAGGTGCCGACGCTGGTATTGTGGGGGCGGCAGGACAATATTTTCGACTGCAGCCATGTCAATATCATGTTAGAGCACATTCCGGACAGTCACGGCGTTATTCTGGAGAGCACCGGCCACGTACCGATGTTGGAGCGGCCCGGCGACACTGTGCGCCATCAACTTCATTTTCTTGAAACCCGAGCATTAACCGCAGGTCAAATGACGAGTGAAAACGTCAACACCCGCCAACAAATTTTTGATCACAAAACGTCTACACCCCGGCAAACAGCAAAACAACAATAACGCAGAGGCAGCCAGTATGTATTCCTTTGAAAGCGCGTGGCCCAGTGAAGTCGATTCCAGCATCGTCTTTCTCATCGACAGCAACAATCGCCTGCAAACTCGATTGCTCAAGCGTTGGATCGACAGCACCAATGTCGACAAGCGCGACTACCAGGTGATTGATTTTGCCAAAAGCTCGCGAACGCAGATGGCAAAGAGTCTCGAAGCGCTACAGGGTTTGCCGGACGATACCTATTTAGTCCCTTTACGCACGCTTTGGTTTTCCAAGCAGGCTAGTCGATGCCCTTCGCTACAGGAGGAGGCACCGACATGGCGCCACATCATTTTGGGCGACCCACGAACTCCGGGCAATTGGCGCCAGTCGATGATTCACACCTTCGATGCTCAGCGCAGCAAACCCCTGTCGGCACAGGGGGCAACCCTTAGTGATTTAAAACGACGTTTTGAGTTGGCACACCCCGGCGCAGGCCAAGACTCAGCATTACTGGTGGAATACGTGGGTCGTCAGGCCTTGCTGACTCTGGAGCGAGCGGAGCGAATGATTCGCGGCGCACGTTATAAGATGCCCGCTCTGGTGGCTGAAGAAGTGCTGTCCAAACCCAACCTGGTGAAAGACCTGGTGGACGAGTCCGAACGCTCGCTCAAATCCATGGACTCCCTAATGGATTACGCCGGAAAGTGCCTTCAGGAAGTTGCCGCCCGGCCCACATCCCTGGCGGTTGATATCATGGCGGGCCTCGGGCGTTACCTCTACACCTCCGGCTTTGATCGGGAAATTGAAATGTCGGACGAAGACGTTCAACGCGTTCGCAAACTCGTGGGTGAACGCCCGGTGGTGTTTCTGATGACACACCGCTCCCATTTGGACGGGTTTCTGATGACCACTTTGTTTTACGATATGAACCTGACACCGCTACACACCTTTGGCGGCATTAACATGAACTTTTTTGGTTTCGGCACTCTGTTCCGCCGGGCCGGCGCTATTTTTATTCGCCGCAGTTTTGAAGGAGACCGGGTCTACAAATCGGTGTTTTCCCAGTATATCGAGTATCTGGTTGAGAAACGCTTTCCACTGCTGTGGGCTCTGGAGGGCACACGTTCCCGCACCGGAAAATTGATGCCCCCGCGCTATGGGCTGATCCGCTATGTCGTCGACGCCGCCAAACGCAATGAAAATGCTGATGTGCTGTTTGTGCCTGTGTCGATTGTTTACGATCAAGTGCCAGAGGTAAAAGATTATGCCAACCTGCAGTCGGGCGGCGTCAAGCGCCCGGAGTCTGCCAGCTGGTTTATGCAATATATCAGCGGATTGAAAAATCCGTTTGGCAAAATTCACGTAAAATTCGGAAAGGGTGTGGCCATGTCCGATGTGATGCACAACCCCGAAGTGTCAACGCTGGAAGTCCAAAAACTGGCCTTTCAATTATCGGTGGACGCCAATAACGCCACCGCTGTTGCGCCGACCGCCATCATCACCTACGTGTTACTGATTCATGGTACCCGAGCCTTGAGCCAGCAAGAATTGGTCACGGAGATCGCCAGCTTACTGGATCTGCTGCGCTGCTTAAATTGCCCACTGACCGCCGATGCCGACCTCAGCCAGCCCGCTATCCTCAGTAGCGTGCTGGACCAACTCACCCAAACGGGTGTTATCGTGACTTACAAAGACGGCCCTGAGCCCGTTTACGCAGTTGCCCAGGAATCCGTGCGCACCGCAGCTTACTACCGCAACAGCATGATCCATTTCCTGGTGATGGGTGCCATTGCCGATCTGGCACTGCTGAGCCTGACAGAACAAGCCCAGCTGAGCAGCCGCGAACAGGCACTCGATATCTTGCGCAACGAGGCCTTGCGTATTCGGGATCTCATGAAATTCGAATTCTTTTTCGAAGAGAAAGAGACCTTTCTCGAACAGTTGGAGGGCGAGCTTAGCCTTCGGCTAGGCGTGGAAGACTGGAGCGATTGTTTAACCCAGGGGCGCCAAACAATTAGAACCACGCTGTGGAAGCTCAGTCCGCTACTGGCTCACGGCGCGCTGCGACCTTTTGTGGAGGCTTATCACCTGACCGCTGAAGCCGCCGTAACGGAATTGCAAGGCGAGACTGAAGAAATTCCCGACCAGGAAAGCATTTCCAAAACGGCCCTTTCGCTCGGCAAACAACGGGTTCTGCAGCAACGTATTAACTGCGAGGAATCCGTCTCTCAAACCTATATCGATAATGGTATCAAGCTATTAAAAAGCAAAGGCTGCATGGTGGGCTCCCGTGCGCAACAATTTCAAAAATGTAATGACGCCCTGCAAGAGTTGGGAACGCTGGTACGAAGAATCGAGTTTATCGCCTCTCTGGCGGAAAGCCGTCGTACACGCCAACCGCACGCCTATCAACAAACGGAAGAAAGCCAAAACAAAGACGCCAATAATGACAAGCAATTGCTCAACGTTGGTTAAGGGGAGGGTGATCACATGAAATTAAAAGTAGGTGTATTAGGTGGCGGCAGTTGGGGCACAACAGTGGCCTCTCTGGCTTCCAGAAACACAGAGACCATGATCTGGGCCCGCGACACCGCCACGGTCACAGAAATCAATGAGCAACACACCAACGAGAAATATTTGCCCGGTGCCAAGCTCCACTCTCGGCTGACCGCAACATCAGACATCAAAGCACTGGTTTCCAGTGCTGATGTGCTGGTCGTCGGCATTCCCTCCCAATCCTTTCGCGAAGTATTAGAGAGTGTCAAAGACTACGTGCGGCCGTGGGTCCCCGTGGTCAGCCTGACCAAGGGGCTGGAACGCACAACCAACAAACGCATGACCGAGATCATTCATGAGGTTCTGCCCGGCCACCCCACGGGTGTTTTAAGTGGCCCTAACCTGGCTCGTGAAGTGATGGCCGGTCATGCCGCCGCCAGCGTGATTGCAATGGAAGACCCGTTTATTCTCTCGGAATTGCAGAAGGTGTTTAACTCTGGATTATTTCGAGTTTACACCAACCGCGATGTCATTGGCTGTGAGCTTGGCGGTGTGCTCAAGAACATTGTCGCCATTGCTGCCGGCATGGGCGACGGTCAGGGCGCTGGCGTGAATACACGCTCTGCCATTATTGCCCGAGGGCTCGCAGAGTCGACCCGTCTCGGGGTTGCGATGGGTGGAGAACCGCAAACGTTTGCCGGACTCGCAGGCCTTGGCGACCTGGTCGCCACCTGTACCAGCGAACAAAGCCGCAACCGCCATGTGGGTTATCATCTGGGCAAGGGTCAGACCATTGACGAAATTATCGAGTCCATGCACATGGTCGCCGAAGGGGCCAAGAGCGCCCCTACCGTGATTGAACTGGCGAAACTTTATGACGTAAAAATGCCGATCGCCGAGGAAGTTTACAAAGTAGTGTCGGGTCAGGGCTCTGCACTAGACGCCTACCGCGGACTACTTCGCTCTACTGCCGGCGATGAACTTGAGGCCGGATAGATTGATTAACCGAGAGACTGCTTTACATGTTCACATCTACAACCCGTAAATTGGAAAAGGCCATGGAGGCGGCCAACAGCTATGAGGAGTGGCGCGACGCCGCCATCCGTCATGATAAAGCACAGGGGCTGGATCGCTGGAAGGCGATGGATTTGTCCCGTCGCTATGATTTTGTCTCCATCCGCACTCGGCTGGACCGCCTGCGAGTGATGCGCGCCCGTCACGACGACCAGGGTTTACTGTTCACCCTTAATGAGGGCATTCACGGCAACATGGGAGGCATGGGCAGCGCCAAACTTTATGCCAAAGCCAAGTATGGAACCAAGCAGTTGGTGGTGGACTACGTTGACGAGATTGTGGCCGCCCTGGAGCACTTGGCCGACGATAAAACCGACAGCATCAGCTTTGAAGAAAAACTGGATTTCTTTCGCCGTGCCCATCATTGCTTTGGGTGCTCAGCCTTCATGCTCAGTGGCTCGGGCACCCTGCTTTATTTTCATGTCGGCGTGATGAAAACACTGCTGGAGCACGATCTACTGCCCAATGTGCTCTCCGGCTCCAGCGGCGGCTCCATAGTGAGTTCGATCGTAAGCTGCTACCCCAAAGAGGCACTATTAGAAAAATTCAGTCTTGAAAACCTGATAGACACGAATAACCTGGCAGACTCCAATAATACCGCTGCACCCACCTCAATGCTGGGCAGCTTGTTACAGGGTGTCATGCCCCAGCAATTGCCCGCCGAGAAATCGCGCGAGATGATTACGCAGTTGCTGCCGGATCTAACCTTTCAGGAAGCTTTCGAGCTCACCGGGCGCCATCTGAACGTATCGGTTGCACCGGTGGAAGCCCACCAAACTTCACGACTGCTTAATGCCTATACATCGCCCAATGTCTTCATTCGCGAAGCCGTTTTTGCGTCCAGTGCCATTCCGGGAATTTACCCCCCCGTTACGCTGGCGGCCAAAAATGATCACGGTGAGCGCCAGACTTACCTGCCTTCTCGTCAGTGGGTGGATGGCTCGGTTAGCGACGACCTGCCAGCCAAACGCCTGGCGAGACTCTATGGCGTTAACCACTATATTGTCAGTCAGACCAATCCACATGTGATCCCTTTTATCGCTGACAATAAGCGCGATGGCAGCCCACTGTCACAAATTAAATATGCCGGTATGAAGACGGCGCGCACCTGGCTCAATACCAGTGCAGAAGTTATGCGCAAACCCCTGTCTTACAGCCAAACGCTGTCAAGAGTATCCAATATTGCTCTGTCGGTATTGAATCAGGACTATGTCGGGGATATTAATATCTTGCCATCCACCCGACTCTTCAATCCCGTCAAACTGCTGGCCAAGCGCAGTGAAAAGGACATTCGAGAACTGGTATTGATGGGCGAACGGGCCACCTGGCCAAAACTGGAGATGATTCGAGTACAGACATTGATTGGGCGTACCCTGGATCGTATTTTGAAGGACTATGAAGACCGGGTTCTACAGAAAACCGGTCAGGAGTGAGACAGCTTAAACTGGCGTTGTAAGGACGTTGAGCTGCTTTGAATCTCTTAAGAGGAATTCCTTATGGATAATGATGACGACGACCAGCCTTCAAACAAGCCCAGTGGTAAGGGCTCTTCCTCTCCTTGGGGCGCGCTAATCAAAGGTGTGCCGCAGATGCTTTACAAGGCCGGAGGTCAATCTAAAAACCTGCTGGAAATGACCCTCAAGGCGCCGGAGTACCTTGAGCAGCTTGGCAAGGCGGGACATAAGCTGCGGGATTTGCGCGAGGTTTCCAAACTCACCATTGAAGACCTTTCGAGCGCGATAAATCTGGAGAACCCGGATTTGCTGCGGAGCATAGAAGAAGGTCGCTCACCGGTTACCATGGACATCCTCTTTCGCCTGGCCTCATTTTATTCCCGCAACGACCCGATGTCGTTCATGTTGTCGTTCAGCAAAGATTACGCGCCCTGGCTCTGGTATGTGCTGCGCATAACGGGCATGGAAAAAATGCTGATAAGCATTGAGAGGGAATTGAAGTTTATTAATATCTATCGGAGTAAGGACGATGCCCGTAATTTAAACGACGAGGACTTTGCCAAAGTCCTTGGATTTACACAAAAGTCGTTTGATATGGCGGTGGAGTTTATTGCCGAATCACCTCCGGCTAAAGATGAGCCAAAAGCGGAGGATCCTTAAGCTGCAGCCACGTTGAGACCTTCGATTGTAGGGAGATGATTCAAACTAGGGGGCGATTTCTAATTTTTTACTTTACCATGCCGTGGAAATTTTTAATCTGCCTATTCCACGATGAAAACAGATCAACACATCAAAAACACGACTGTTCATGCTGAGATCGTTGGCCGTTTACTGAAAGGTGCGGTGCGGGCGGGCATGGACGTGGATGATTTACTCAAGCGCTGCGACATAAATCCGCTCACTCTGCACGCTCCCAACCACCGAGTGCCCGTTGAAAATACGGTAAAACTCTTTCGTTTATGCAGCGGGTTAATGCAGGATGAACTGATAGGCCTACTGGACACGCCCCTGCCGATGGGTTATTTCAGAATGGCACTGCTGAGCACACTTCACCAAAGCAATTTGGGCAAGGCGCTACAACGGTTTTTTGAGTTTAACGACCTGATAAGCAAAGATGTTGAGTTTGCCTTCAACGACCAGAGCAACCAGGCAGAAATTACCTTCACGCGTGCCCCTGATGTGTCTTTTGCTGATGATATTGCACTCGACTACCTCATTATGTGCACTCACAGAATGGCCAGCTGGCTGTGTAACGAATCAATCGCAATCAATGAGATTGAGTTTGACCACGCCGCGCCTTCATTTCAAAAGGAATACCAGCACATTTTCTTTGGAGCATCCTTTACCTTCAACGCCACGCGCAATCGCATCACCTTTGACAAGCGATGCCTGGCGCTGCCCATTATGCGGGATGAGGCTGCTGTCAGCGCCTACTATCAACGCGCACCACTGGGTCTTTTTCTACCTCAGGACGTACGATACTCTACCAAGAAGGCCGTTCGCAAAATAATAAAACAGAAGTTTGCCAAACAGGCTTATAGAGTCGACTTACAGGAAGTTTCTCAGATGATACAACTGGGGGAGCAAACCATACGGCGCCGCTTGGCCAAAGAAGGCACTAGTTTTAACTGTATCAAAACTCAGGTTAAGCAAGACATCGCCATGAGCTCCCTGAGCAATCCGCAGCTAAGCCTGGAGGAGATTTCCATTCGCTCAGGTTATTCGAAGCCCGCGGCATTTATCCGGGCGTTTAAAACCTGGACCGGATTTTCACCCGCCAGGTTTCGCAAAGGCATCAGCTAACCCTCCAAGCGACGGTCGCGGTTATGGGGAGGCCGCGGCCTTCTTGGTCTTGAGGCTCGCCACCCCGGCCACGTCTGCCGGAGCTGCATCATTGTTAGTGGCTTCTTCCAACTCCAGACTACGCTTTAGTAACTTCTTGTGAGCGGCTTCCATATAGTTGCCCAGCTCAGCGACATCCGGCATCAAACGTCGGCAGGCAATCAAACCAAAATCGAGCCAGCCATTGTAGCTTTGCAGAGTAATATTCAAGCCGAAGCCGTGGTAGGGGATCGACACGGGATAAACGCTGATCTGCTTGGCACCCGCAAAATACAGCGTCATGTTTGGACCCGGCACGTTGGATATCACCACATTGGCCATCGGTGGCACGGCATTGGTGATGCCCGAACGTATCATTGTTGACGCGACACCACTCATCAGCCAGGGGGCCCCGAGTGAGGGGAAATCCGTCGGCAGAATAGTTTTTACATCGGACAGCAATGACTTGGCGTGCTCCGCCGAGGCGTGAATCGCCTTCAGGCGCTCAATAGGGTCTTTGATGTTTGTCGCCAGGCTCATGCGGGCCATAGAGACCTGGTTTGTGAGTTCTGTGTTTCCCTCTGGCCTGATGCTCACCGGCACCGCCGCCACTAAAGCTTTATCAGGGTGGCAGCCTTCGTCCGCCAGATACCGTTTCATTCCCTCCGCCGAAATGGCCATCACCACATCATTGAGGCTAACCTTATTGATGGCGGCAATACGCTTGCTCTCTGCCAGAGGAATCGAGAAGCGGGCGAAGCTGCGTTGATTGGTAATGGGTTTATTTAAGGGCGTCTTGGGCGCAAACCAGTCCATGCGCTCTGCGCTGGAATCGGCAGAATCACTTTTAGGCGGACGGAGGATTTGAAATGCCTTGCGCGCCAAACCGGGCAGGGTTTTTGCGAGTTTGAAGGATTGTCCAATATTATGCGCAACACTGGAGGCCGCAAGCTCTGCAACGCCAAAGTTATCTGCTTGATAGAGCGCCCTGTTTCGAGTGGGTTTTTTCTCATCTCGTGGAACAGCGCTGACATCCAAGATCGCCTGCGCCAACACTTGTCCGCCCATACCGTCTAGCGCCGCATGGTGCATTTTTGAATACAGGCCAACGTAGCGGGTGCCCTCCGGCGCCGAAGACGGCACGGGTAATCCGTCCAGCACATACATTTCCCACAGCGGTCTGCTGCGATCCAACAAACTGGAGTGGATCCGGGCGACTAAACGATCAACGGTGCTTCGAGTGGCAGGGGGCGGCACGATGACATGACGGATGTGGTGATCGATGTCGAGGTGTTCTTCCTTTACCCACACCGGATTGGCAATATCAAACGGCATGTTCAGCAGCTTTCGCTGAAAAATATCCGCCAAATGCATTCGGTTTGTGATGTGAGTGCGCACATCTTCCATAAAATCGCCCGAATATTCGGGAGGGAGCTCAAGTATGTTCAAGCTGCCAACGTGCATGGGTGTTTCGGGGCTCTCAAGATGCAGAAAGGCGGCATCCAGTCCGGTGAGATGATTCATATCGCGCGCCTCGGGAAGTGGCAATGATTGAAAGTGTTCCAGAGGCTATCTTCGCACAATGCGTCTGAAATTTGTAGCAGCTGTTCGGCTTCAGCGATGCCTGTAACAACAGGCGTTACTTATATCTACGATACTAAGGTCTTGCCAGGGCGATTGAAGGCGAGTGGTAAGTGGTTGATGTTTTTTACCTTGGTAGGCTATTCCAAGCCCACATACCGAAACAACATCACCTTCAACTCCTCTTGTAAACGCTTTTTCTCTCCATCCGCATACAGCGGATCAAGAATCACCGGCACCGTGGCCATAAATGTATGCACCAATAAATGCGCCGCCCGTTTTTTCTCAGCACGGCTGTGGTAGCGAATCGAAGGGATCACCGGCATTAACTGCTTGGCCAAACCCTCCCGCACTTCCATTTGTCGCATCGGCCCAACTAGCAAAGGCATAGCCAACAAAATCTGCCGACGAAAGACAGCAACGGTGCCAAACAATTCCACCATGTCGCAAATCACCGCTTGAAAGGCTCGGTCGGTGGCTAAACTCTGGTGGGCTTCCAGTGCCAGAGCAAAGGCCTTTTCATTATCCGCAATATGCCGCTCGGCAATAAGTGAAAATACCGCCTGTTTATCAAAAAAATACTGATAGAACGAATTGATATTAACGCCGGCCTTATCCGCAATCTGGTTGCTGGTGACATTTGGCAGCCCCTGTTTGACTAAAAGGTAAGTAGCGGCTTCAACAATGGCTTCAAAGGTCATGACTGAGCGTTGTTGAGAGGGGTGTTTTATGGGGATTTTTTTGTTTGGTTTGCTCATAGACAAGGACTGGTGGAATGTAAGTAGTATATAAGTAATAACTTACTATAATAAATCCCTCAGATAAACCTTCTTTATCAAAATATCATTTTATGGTGAATCCAATGAGAGCTCTTGTAAAAATCGCTTTTCAACTCTTACCTAATAGCGTCGCCGCCTATGTGGTTGACCGCTTAATTCAACGGCCCATTGCTTTGACTGCTAGTCAACAGCAACTTGACTGGCTGGCCAGTGGCACCAAGTTCAATTATGGCGACCAACAAGTTGGCTGGTGTTTTGGTGAAGGGCCTTGTGTGATCTTGGTTCATGGCTGGGGCGGCAGGGCAGCCCAGTGGCAGCATCTAGCGACGGCATTGGTAAGAAAAGGTTTTTCAGTGGTGGTGCCGGATATCGCGGGTCACGGGGAATCGGTGGGCTCTCGTATCAGTTTTCGTTTATTTGGTTGTGCCCTGAAAAAGCTTATTGAATATCTGGATTGCGAAATCTACGCCATTATCGGCCACTCTGCCGGTGGTCTGGGTATGATGGCCGCCCGGTGGAACGAGGGGGTTGATGCCACAAAATATATTTGCCTGGCGGCCCCCAGTCATCCTTACCCACCGATTAAGACCGCCCAGCGACGTTTGGGTCTCCGCCGGGGAGTCGCCTCCCTGCTTGAGAAAAAAATGGCTTACCAGTTTAACTGCAACTGGCATGAAATTACCCAATGCAGCTACCAGCGTGAAAACGATGCTGAACTGTTATTAATCTATGACAATGATGATCGTTATATTGGTGCCGGTGATGCTGAAACTATTCTTAACTATTGGCCGGAAGCCAAACTAGTCACCACTGAAAAACTAGGGCATGAAGGTTTGTTATATGATCCGGAATGTGCGGATCGTATTGGTGATTTTTTATCGGTGGCTTGAATAGTTTGATCAAGAGATAAATGGTCTATACTAGCTCTTGGCGACCCACAAGGAACGAATGCCTTAGCTGGCCCTATTATCATTGATATCTAACTTGAGTAAGGGCTAAGATCAGAGCACCGGCTGAGGGAAGACTCTAAAAAAACAAGGAAATTATCATGAAAGAACTTGCTGCTTTTGCTTTTTGCATAGCGATGTTATCGGCGTGCGGAGGCAACCCGAACTCAGATAGAGCAGCTGTTCCAGTTGATGTTGAACAAGCCCGGAAACTTGTGTCTGGAATAGATTTGAGCCGCATGGATCTTTCGGTTCGACCTCAGGATGATCTATTTCGACACATCAACGGAAAGTGGATTAGCGAGTTCGAAATTCCTGCAGACAAACCACGCTACAGCACGATGACGCGCCTGAGGGACAAAGCGCGCAGAGATGTAAGAGATATTATAGAAAAAGCGTCTACTGGCGATGCTCCCCAAGGCTCTGACGCGCAAAAGGTTGGCGATCTGTATAAAAGCTTTATGAATGAAGCTTTATTAGAGGAAATGGGTAATGCGCCTCTAGCTGCAGAGTTTGCCAAGATTGACGAAATTTCAAATGCATCCGGTCTTTCTGACTACATTGCTTACGCACAAATAGTGTCAGATGCCCCGTTCTGGGTGTATGTCGATAGTGATGATAAAAAACCTGATACTTACGTAACGTATATGGGGCAGTCTGGTTTAGGTTTGCCAAATCGATCCTACTATTTTGAGGATGATGGCAAGAGTAAGGAAATCCGTAGTCTGTATTTAGCTCACGTCGCGAAAATGGCAGAATTGGCGGGCTTAAATAATGGTCAAGGAATTGCCGCCGCTGTGATGTCGATAGAAACGCAACTGGCTGAAAAGCAATTGACTAAGGAACAGATGCGCGATCCTGTTGCATTATATAACAAGAAAAGTCTTGCTGATCTATCGATATTACTACCGGCATTAGATTGGGAACGCTGGAAAGAAACTGCCATGCTGCAAACAATGAACGATGTTATTGTGGATCAGCCAAGCTATTTTCAGGCTGTCAATTCAATGCTAAGTGAAGTGCCACTCGAAGACTGGAGGCGGTATTTTCAATGGCGCCTGATCAACAGTGCAGCCCCCTATATGAATGCAAGCCTTGATCAAGAGCATTTTTCATTTTTTGAAGGTGTTCTCCTTGGAGTTAAAGAACAGGAGCCAAGGTGGGTGCGTGGAGTGCGCACTATCAATCGCGTGCTGGGCGAGGTCGTTGGCAAGATATATGTTACCAGACACTTCACAGCCGAAGCCAAGGGAGAAATGAGTCTATTGGTGGAAAATTTGCGTACTGCTTACGGCGACAGCATCAAAAATTTGGAATGGATGGATGAGGAAACCAAAAAGGATGCGTTGGACAAGCTAAGTAAATTCACAGTTAAGATAGGCTACCCCGAAAAATGGAAAGACTATTCTGCCTTGGAAATTTCACCCAATGACCTTTTC
This sequence comes from uncultured Cellvibrionales bacterium, assembly GCA_913020395.1. Taxonomy (GTDB): domain Bacteria; phylum Pseudomonadota; class Gammaproteobacteria; order Pseudomonadales; family Cellvibrionaceae; genus CAJWCA01. The sequence continues at coordinate 41,422 of CAJWCA010000002.1, forward strand.
GGCAATATGAAAATGGCCGCCATGGCTGAAAGCAAGCGCAATCGAGGCAAACTGGGGCAACCCATCGACCGAGCGGAATGGTCTTTGAATCCTCAAACTGTTAATGCAAAGTACAGTCCATATTTAAATGAAATTATTTTTCCTGCCGCGATCTTACAGCCACCTTATTTCAATTTGGAGGCCGATGTGGCGGTTAACTACGGTGGTATTGGTGCTGTCATTGGTCATGAAATGGGTCACGGTTTTGATGACGAAGGCTCTCAATATGATGGAGATGGAAGACTCAGTAATTGGTGGACCGAAGAAGACAGGGCGGAGTACAACAAGAGAGCCAACAAACTGATTGCTCAGTATAACGATTTTAGGGTGCTGGACGACGTGGCTGTCAATGGTGAATATACCCTAGGCGAAAACATCGCAGACTTGAGCGGCTTAACAATTGCCTTCAAGGCGTATCAGTCTATCAAAGTAGATGGAGAGGCGCCCCTTATTGATGGCTTAACTGGGGATCAACGCGTGTTTGCCGGCTGGGCTCAAATATGGGCGTCTAAGGAGCGCGATGAATATTTGCGCAAACGGATTGAAACCGCCCCACATTCACCCAGTGAGTTCCGCGCTAATGGCGCGGTCATGAATATGCCAGAGTTTTACTCAGCGTTTGATGTAAAACCTAACGACAAAATGTACATCGGCCCAAACAAACGCGTGAAAATATGGTAACACTGAATAGCTTAAGGAGCGGGTATATTGAACGTCGGGGGTCCACACTCTCCGAGGACTGCCCATGGCACTTTGCGGGCTATTAGTTAGTCGCCAAAAATTCCCTTTATTTCTACAGCGTCGACTGAAGTACGGCGGCAAGTGATTGAATTTTTAGCTTATGCGAGGCGACTTGAGGTATCTGAGGTTTAGGTTTCGGAGGACTGGCTTCGGCTCTTAGTTCATTAGACCGTCAGAAACGGTGACGAACCATCTATCTCGACATTACCCGTGTCCTCTAGTCCCGTTCCAGTTTTCGAATTCCTATAGGGTAAAGACGACTTAATTCGTTTGGTGTCGATTGTACGTCGTCAGAGCATTTGGGACCATTCTAGCCAATTCCTAAGAGACACTTTTTCTGCTCCTGTTTTTCAAGTCT
>CAJWCA010000003.1 GCA_913020395.1 uncultured Cellvibrionales bacterium
TACAGCCCCGTCACACCTGCGTTGAGGTGCCTCAAGCCCGCCAAACGCCGCTGTCACACTCGGTGTAATCCATGGCTTGATAACACGCATCCACCAGTGTCTGGCCCCGCTCGTTGAGCAAAATGCCATTGCCCATCTGGTTCATGTTATACCCAAAGCTCATTTTTGCCTCGGGATCCGCAAAACCAATCGAGCCGCCCATGCCCACATGCCCAAAGGCGGCATCAGACAAGCGGCAGCTCATGCCGGGTGCATCGGTCACCTTGCGGTTGTCCATGCTTTTCATAAAACCCAGGGCAAACCGGGTGGGAATCAGCAGTGTGGCGTCTTCGTGGGTCGCCATTGCCGTTCTCCCCATCCTCGATAGGGTATGTTCTGACACCAGGTCTCCCCCGCCGTTGGCCAGGGGTTCATACATGCCCGCCAGCCCACGGCCATTGGTAATACCGCCCGCCGATCCGATTTCCGCTGCGTGAGTCTCCCGGTCATTAAATTTGGTATTGCCGCCGTTTAATAGAAACAGGTGTGAAGGCGATTCAGGGTCTGACTGCACGGTCTGAGAAAACCGGCTACGCAATGTCGCCTCGTCCGGCACATCGTATAACATCGGCGCGACACGGGTTTCGTGCTCTTCAGGGAGACCAATCCAGAAGTCCAGACCCAGCGGATCTGCCACTTCCTCTTGAAAAAACGCGCCCAGTCGTTTGCCCGCCACCCGGTGAACCAACTCCCCCACCGTCCAGGCGAAGGTCATGCCGTGGTAACCCTGACGGGAGCCCGGCGCCCAAAAGGGAGCTTCGTTCTCTACCAGGTCAACCATGTACTCATAGTCGTTGTAACCTTTTTCTTTCACCTTGGTACGCACATGGGGAACGCCAGCGGAATGATCCAATAACATCGATACTCGGGTATCTTCTTTGCCGTTGCTGGCGTATTCGGGCCAGTACTGCGAGACCGGGGCGTCGAGATCCAACAACCCTCGATCGGCCAGCAGGTGTGCACACAGGGCGGTGGCCCCCTTGGTGCTGGAGAATACAACACTCAGGGTGTCGCGCTCCCAGGCGTCGCCACCGGGGGTTTTGTGCCCACCCCAGAGGTCCACAACGGTTTTGCCTTCCAGCGTAATCGCAACATTCGCCCCCAATTCGCGTCGGGACTCAAAATTCTCGACAAATGCATCACAAACCCCCTGGAACTGCGGCTCGCAATACCCCTCTACCCGACCAGCAGAAGTCTCAATCAATACATTATTGCTCATTAAGGCTGTCTCACTTTTTGTTCCCCCAACACCAGAAGACAGGAAGAATAAGGACAAGGCGCCTGAATGTACACTATTGACCACCCGCGCGTGATTGACTCAGGCCAATGTTTGGTCAATTAGCGCAGTCGGCACACCCGGCAATTGCTATACTGAGCCGCTTCTTTTTCCTTCTTTCCAGATATACAGGGGCCCACTTTTGCTGAACATTGATGACAACCGCGTCGCGTTAACCATTAGCCCCATTCTCCGTTTGGCCTTCCGCCCCTTGTTTTTGGGCGGGGCCCTATTTTCCTGGCTGGCGATTGCCTGGTGGAGTTATTTCTGGACCTGGCCTCTGAACTGGCAACCTTACGGTGGCGCGCTCTGGTGGCACGGTCACGAAATGATTTTTGGTTTTGGCAGCGCCATTATCGCCGGGTTTTTATTGACCGCAGTCCAGACCTGGACAGGGGTTATCGGTTTGCGAGGCGCCCCTTTGGCCCTGTTGGCCGGCACCTGGCTGTTAGGGCGCCTGCTGCTGGCCTTCGACACCGGTCTGCCGCCTCTGCTGATTGCCATTGTCGACTGTTCATTTTTGTTATTCTCGGCCTTGGCCATGGCCTACCCCGTGATCAAAGTCAGGCAGTGGAAAAACCTGATGTTTGTGCCCATGCTGGCACTCATGACCCTGCTGAACGCCGAGAGTCACTACGGTGCTCTGAACCATGACCCGGCATTGGCGATGCGTGCATTGCACGCAACGATTCTGCTCATCACACTCATTATCGCCGTGGTTGGGGGGCGGGTGATTCCCTTTTTTACTGCCAATGCAACGGACTACACAAGAAAACCGAATATTTTGCTATTAGATGCAATTAGTCTGCTGAGCATTCTCACTCTGCTAGCCATGGCGGCGTTTGGCTTCTCTGAAGTTTCCAGTTTTTCACTGACTGTGGCGGCGGGAGTTGCGGCGGTGAGTAATGCCTGGCGATTTTTTCGCTGGGGCATTCAGGCCAGTTGGCATTCTCCCCTCTTGTGGTCTTTGCACTTGGCCTATTTATTTTTACCGCTGGGCATGTTGGCTCTTTTGCTTTTTAGTTTAGATCTGGTTTCGCTCAGCATTGCCTTACACTGTTTTACGGTGGGGGCAATTGGGGGGATGATTTTAGCGATGATATCCCGAGTTACATTGGGGCATACGGGACGCCCCATTCACGTTTTGCCCCGGGCGGTGCCAATTGCGTTTGTTGCGCTTTTTGTTGCAGTTTTGTGTCGGGTTTTGTTGACGGTAATTTTTCCGGGAGAGTCTCGTAGTTTGATTGCTGCTGCGGGGGTGTTTTGGTTGCTAGCTTTTGGTATTTACCTTTTTAATTATGGACCCATGTTGGTGAAAGTGCGGGCGGATGGGAGGCCGGGGTAATTGAGCGCGATTTTCTGGGACCTTCTGGTTTCCTGCTACAATAAAAGGAGTGTTCGAATTTATACTGAGTAACTTTCAGATGGAGCGAATCAAATTAACGGGTGCACTTTGCCTTTGCCAATGTCTCGTGGCGATAAATTGTCTCGCCTCGGAGGTTTTGGTTTTGGGTCATCAATCCATGCCCTTCTGTGGCATTGTCGACGGACGCAATACGGGCATGGCCGTGGAGATTCTGGAGGAAGCCAGCCGGTATGGGGGGCCTCAGTTCAGTTTTAATTTGAACATGTCGTGGTCTGATGCCCAAGCCAGTGTCCAGCGAGCGGGCAACACTGCCGTTGTTATTATTCCCTTTACAAAAACACCCGAGAGAGTGAATAAGTTTACTTTTATTGCCCCCTTGTTTTCCCATCACATTCGTTTGAGCACTCTAGTACACACGCCACCCTTAACGTCGGTGGAGGGCGCGACGGATTTGGATGTTGGGGTGTTGCGGGGTAGCGCCATTATTCCAACGTTATCTCAGTTGGGTTTTACTAAATTGCATACGGCGACCCGAGCAGAACATGTCGCCAAGCTACTAAAATCCGGTCGCATTCAAGTGCAGGCGGAGTCTCAGTGGGTTGATACTTATCACTGGCAGTTGATAGGTGAAGATATTAGACGGCTTCAAATTGGGCCGACTGTCGGCCCAAATCTGGAGATCTACCTTGCCGGTAATCTTTCTTTTCCCAAAGAGACTACGATAGAAATTCAGAACGCACTGAACAGAATGCGTGATGAAGGTAAGTTAGAAGAGATTCTCAAGCGGTGGCGCTAAAGGTTCGAAGACCGGAGCTCTAGTTCAGCCCGGACTCTGGCTTAGACCAGTCCATCAGGTACGCTTCCGTACATCTTGTACATATTGCTAATACCCAAGTCTTTTTGTTTCAAGTTCACAAAAAACTTCGCCGTTGTGACACCAAAGGGCATTTGCGCAACACCCGAATCTGTTCCCGTCGCCGCGATCACTGCAAATGGAGGCGTTTTATAAGGTTTAACTTTTTTCCCTTGCTCAGATCTGATCAGAGAGTCCGCCAACACCCCCCCCTGCACACTGGCAACATAACCATGTTTATTGACATCAAGTGCAGCACAATCACCTAAAGCATACAGGTTCTCATAGCCCTCAATTCTCATATAAGCATCTACTTTGATTAGACCGCTGCCATCAAGAACACCCGGAAGTTCGGCTTTCAAAAACTCCGTATTGGGAAGCATCCCGACGCAGGCATAAGCTAGGTCGACCTGAAGCGTTTCATTACTCTTTGAGCAGCGGTAGACATCTACATCTTTCGCAAACCTACGGTTAAATTTGACTGTCACCCCCCTGTTGTTTAATTGCTCAAGTGCTTTACGCTGCGCTTTGGGTTTCAATGTGTCTAACAAAGCATCGCCAGAATGGGCCAAAGTAATGACTTTATCAGGAAAGGCGCTTGCAATCTCACCGGCCAATTCAACACCGACTACGCCGCCACCTATCACCAGCACCGATCTTGCAGATGTAAGTTTTTGGTGATTGCCGGATATTTCATGGCTACGTTCAGAATAATCCAGTGCGGAAATCGACTTTGCCAATGGCAGCGAAGGGTAACGGCTTCCCGTCGAAATAATGGCGCGTTTGAAACGAATTATCTCTCCACTTGCAAGCTTGGCTTCTCGATCATTCAGCGACTCTATTGTGCCCTGAATAAATTCTCCTTCGATAAAATCACTATAGAGCTTACGAGGCATATTGCCAAAAAGCTTGGGATTGGCAACATTGCGCAGCATTGCAAATGTCACTTCAAAATAATTTTTCCTGTCAACCAAGGTCACGCTGACGCCGCTTTTGCTTAACTTCTGAGCAACGCCAACGCCCCCAAAACCACCACCCACGATAAGTACATCTGTTTGTTTGTTCATAACAACCTTTCTGTATAGAGACTAAATAAAAATTCAATTCACTTGAAGATGGCAAAAGGATAACATTAGCTATTATCTAATGTTATTTCGTGATATCTATAAAGATGTAAGCTTTCACCTAAGGAGATGGTATGACACTCGACCAGCTTAAGTCCCTGCAGGCAATTGTTGAGGGGGGCTCCCTGAAAGTGGCCGCTCAAACTCTGCACCGAACACAGCCAACAATCAGCGTGGCTATCAAGAACCTTGAGGATGAGCTGGGATTAAAGATATTTGACCGCGACCACTATAGAAATAAACTGACACCACAGGGAAAAGCACTCTATGAAAAGGCCAAGTTGGTTCTAGGGCAGGCACAGTCCTTTAAAACCCTGGCAAAGCAACTGGCCACCGGCGAGGAGCTCGAGGTGGGCATTGCGTTTACCTCTGCGATTCCCGTCTCACCGATCATCAGCACCATCAGGCAATGTAAAGAGCAGTTTCCTCGCACTCGGCTAGAGATCTATTCCAAAAATGGAACAGGCCCCTTGGACTTATTAGAAAACGGGCAAGCGTCTATTCTGATCATACCTTGGCTTAAAGACATTGAAAAATTTGAATCCATGCACTTCATGAATGTGCGTTTTATTTCGGTGATTGCTGCAAACTCTCCAGTGTTACAAAAGTATGAGGTGGTTCCAAAATCGGTGATTAAAACCTACCCACAGGTCATCATTAGCGGTCGCCAATCTTCGAAAAAAACCTATGGGATCATTGAAGGTGGGGATCAATGGAGAGTGAACGACTTCCAGACTAAAAAGGAAATCATCATGCAAGGCATGGGCTGGGGAAGCTTGCCGGAGCACTTGATAAAAGATGAACTGGCCCAGGGTTTATTAGCTCCCTTAAGGGTTGAAGGCGAGGTAGAGTCTCCAGGCATAGAGTTTCGCGTTGCCAGATTAAACGCTGAGCCTGTTGGCCCCGTTGCACAAAGACTGTGGCAGTTGTTTAGACAGGGGGCCAGTGAAAGTTGAGACACTCCCTTCGAATAAAGGGAGATCTCAACATCACCGAGAGGCAAAAACAGAGCAAAGGTAAAATTTTCTGTCCCGGCACCTCAGGTTTTAAATTACGCGCTCCAAGTGCCAAACTTTAGACACAATACACCAGCGGTCACCGTCTTTAACGAAGCTCAAATGGTCGACAAACACATTTTTGTGAGCACGCAGCCGTAGCTTTACTGTCGCGCAATCTTTCGACAACCAATCGATTAAAACAATTTCCTCTTCCCTTGCCTGGTTTTTACTGGCAGGCGAAGGCCTGGTAGCCACGTCATTACGAAAGTTGGCGATAGGATCAACCAATAGTGAACCCTCATCAACATCAAAAAGACTAGAGGATTTGTGAAATACCTGGTCGAGCAGCTCAACATCACAATGATAGATTGCGTCCAGGTAAGTGTTTATTGCTGTTAATAGTTCAGTCTCTTTCATTTTTTGGTTTTCCTAAGCCGAATACATCATCAGGGACCCCTATGCGCGGCCCAGAAACTGAATACTAGAGTGTTTGGTCTGGATTCAATATTGGCTGATAAGACACAATACGTTAATATTCAGCCAATCTCTGGCTAGCGACTGCTTGCCCTGTGTCTATACTGTGTTGAACCAAGGTCCCTGCGATGGGCTTTCAATGAGTACCGTTAAAGGCGTACTACGTATGGAAGGGGAAAACGGCGATATCATTAGGAAATACATTCAACAGGTTTGGCAAGCCGGTAACTATCGGGTTATTGATGAGCAGCTGGCACCGGATTTTGAGTTTTACGTCTCCATTACCAACGAGGTCAAAGACAAATATTGGTATTCCCGTTTTGTGCCGACAATGCGACAGCCCTTTGTGAACATAAAGGTAGAAGTGATTAGCTTGGTAGAGGGTGGCAATGATGTAGCGGTTTATTTCCGCATGAGCGGAAAACAAGTTGATAAAGCCTTTGGCATAGATTCTCAGGGCAAGCAGACCATTATCGACATCATGTCTATTTTTGAACTAGAGGACGGTTTGATTAAGCGGTGCAGATCGGTGACTGACCTGGCGGGCCTGAAGGCGAAGCTAAAGTAGTTTAAACCACGCCTCTCGAGTTTTTCCAGCGAGCATTTTTAGTGCCTTGTCCGCCTGATGTGGCTCAGGCACTTACTCAGGCGACGGCAATTCCAATACATAATGATTCCCACTTTCTCGCTGAGCATAGATCTCGGCCAGAAAAAACTGCAGGCTCGCCACCTCTTCTATTTGGTGCTGTTGCCACAACGCCATCATTGCCGGGTGAAATACCTGGGTACGAATAATCCAGTTCAGCACAGGGCCAATAACAGGCAGTTTTGAACCGATTACAGCCTCCACTTTATAGACCGTTCCGCCATTTTCTGCCCGATAGCTATGTCGTACTTGTCCAATTTCCATCCCGGCTGCTACGGGCACCGCTAACATACCCGCGTCCGAAAACTCCATCAGACGCGCTGTGCCTCGGCTATCATAGGGCCCGAACCACTCTTCGCGCATAATTGTCGCCCCCTGGGCCATGCCGGGCAAGCCACTGGGAGCGGCTTCCACCACCTGGATGCGACCATGCCCCACGGGGTGGAAAATGTGATAAAGCGGATAGGTAGTGCCATGGAGTGACACGGTTGATATTGGCAGCTGCTGATAGAACCACGCCACCATTGTTGGAGTAATATCCCTTAGAAAAAGGTGTTCAACTTCTGCGTAAATTCGTCCATCGCGGCCGATTTCCCACTGAGTATGAGCACTGCGGTAATCCGGCAATACCCAGGGCAGATCTCTAGGCTTGTCCCGCTCCAGTGGACCCGGTGAAAACAACAAAAAACCGACCACTCCCAAAGGCACAAGCAAAAGAAGTGAAGTCAGTAACTTACGAAGTATTTTCATCGAGAGGTATGTGTATCCAATAGTGTCAATCTGGAGTACTTAAGCCATTGCGGCGGTCAGAAACCGTATACCGCACGAGCGGCATACGGTCCTAAATGATTAGTTAACCACCATAACATCAACGTCTTGATTGCCAATCACGCGTGCCGCAGTATTCCCTCGGCGAGAAGATTTTTTACCGTGCTGGTTTAACGTACCAATAATAACCAAATCAGCATCAATCGCAGCTGCAGTGCTGGCTACCACTTCATCCGTATACCCTTCTGTTACATGCAAACGTTCTGCCGGTAACTCAGTCTTTTTAGCCAAGGCGCCCCGATCGGGGTAGTGACTGGAATCCACATAGGCATTAACCACATGAAGCTCTGCCCCATACAATACTGCCGTTTTATGACCCCGGTCCAGAATACGCTGATTGAGCGCCTGTTGCTCGGAACCAATCGCCTGGAAATTGACCGCGGCCAGAATCACCTTGCGTTTTTCCTCCGCACCCGGGCGAACCAGCACCACTGGGCAACTCATACTCTTTAGCAGTTCCCACTTGTTTTCACTAAAGGTGAAGCGCAGGCGGTTTGTTTTGGGGTGAATGGGCAACAATACTTCGTCGGCGCAAAAACGCTTGGCAGATTCCAGAATAGAATTTTGCCACTCAGAAGACCAAGACACTTCAATTTCAGACTCCAGCCCGGCATCACTCAGATTATTGAAAATCTCAGTTTCAAACCACTGACGGTCACGCACCAGGTTGTCATTGTTGGCTCGGGTATCAACCGCTTCCGGGTCCACACCCACAAATACCTTGATCAGCGGAGGCGTCTCCCGTAACGCTGCCGTTACCAGAGTACGATGAAGGGCGACCTGTTCAACATCATTGGGGTCTACAACAACTAATAACTTTTCCTGGCTCATCTGAGGTTCCTTTTGAGGTTTGACGTTTAAAATGTGAGGCTAAAAATACACAGGCACATTCATTGTGCCCAACCACTTGCTACTAGAATAAAACATCTGGGCAATGCCGGTGTTGGCCCAGATCAACAATGAAAAGAACTTTCTAATCACCCGATATAGCTACATCGGCAAAACGAATGGCGGGCATCAAGGCTGAGCGCTCCCAATTCCACCGCTGTTTATCACCTACGGCATTAATCTTGGCCAGCATTTGGTAAAAATTGCCGGCAACAGTCACACCGCGCACGGGCTGAACCCGCTTGCCGTCACGACAGAGAAAACCCGACGCTCCAAAACTGAAATCACCGGAGACCGCATTGGCGCCCGAATGGGTGCCCGTTAAATCGGTTAGCTCCAGATACTCACCTGCCAGCAAAGAGTTTGAACCGTCGGTGCCCGCTGCAACGTTTAATTGATGCACAGCAACATCGAGCGCTGATTTTGGCCCGCGACTGGCGTTGCCGGTTGTATCCAGATTGAAATGGGCCGCCGTGACGGTATTGTGCACAAAAGAATCCAGACGCCCTTCCGTGATCAAGGGCACGGACCGGGTTAAACTGCCCTCTGAGTCGAACAGGTGATAAGACAAACCTTCAGTCAACAAGGGTTGATCGCTGATCGTTAAACGAGGGTCTGTAATAATCTCCCCCACTTTGTCCCGCATGGGGTTAATGCCATCTTTTGCCGCCTTACCGGAAAACAATGTGCTGAATGCACCAAACACTTGCGCCTGACACTCTTCGTCAAAAATGACATCATAGTGACCGGTCGCAACGGGTTTGCCTTCCAACAAGGCCAGGCTGCTGTCATACACATGATTAATCAAATCTTGGGGTAACAGATTCGAAAAAAGACGTTCCGCCTGACCACTGCCAGACATGACGTTGTGCTCGCCTTTTTCCAACAGCGCATAGGTATAAGCAACGTTAATCCGGCTTTTTGAATGGGTGGTTCGACCCGCACTGTTATATAGGTAACTTTCCCTTTGAACCTCTTCCAGCCCGTTGTAAGGCACATTTTTAACCCAGGCTTTTTCCGTTAAGCCGGTTTCCAGTTGCAGGGCCAGTTCGATTTTTTCTTCAATGCCCGTCTCCTGAACCGGGCACAGCAAACTGTCATCGGTAGAGGTTTCATCACTGCTGGCTGGAATGCGTTCGCGGGCTTCAGTCTCGCTGTAAGTCGCATTGACAAGAGCCTGTTCCACCATGGACTTCAGTGCCGCATCGTCACTCGCCTCGCTGTAGGCGATACCGGCCTTATTGTCTTTAATAACGCGCAGGCCAAATACCTGGCTGGAACTAACTTTGTGTTCTTCCAGAGTGGCATCTTTGACCGACAGGGCCAAAGAGGATTGCTGATCAATTAACAGGTCGCCTTCGGCGCCCGCCTTGTCCAGCAAAGACATCACATAATCGGCTTCGTGTGAAAGGCTCATCAGGCGTTACCTCCAACTAAAATCTCGTCAACTTTAAGTGTGGACTGCCCAACTGTCGTTGGCACTGCCCCAGAGACCGAGCCGCACATGCCGCAGGCCAGGGAAAAGTCGGTGCCCACCATGGAAATCTGTTTCAATACTTCGGGGCCCGTGGAAATCAAAGTGGCGGCTTTAATGGGATATTGAATTTTTCCGTCCTCCACATAATAACCTTCGGTGACGGCGAAATTAAATTCACCGGTACCGGGTTGCACCGAACCGCCGCCCATATGAGAGGCATAAATTCCGCGGTCGATAGAACTAATCATGTCGTCTAGCGTGGCATCTCCCGGTTCAATAAAGGTATTGCGCATTCTTGAGGCGGGAGCATATTTGTAAGACTCGCGCCGACCAGAACCCGTACGCTCATAACCGGTTCTCTGTGCGCCCATGCGGTCAACGAGAAAGCTCGTCAGTTGGCCGTCTTTAATTAACTGAGTACGTTGAGTAGGCATGCCTTCATCGTCCAGGTTAATGGAACCCCATTCGTTGACCATTGTGCCATCGTCCACAGCGCTCACCACGGGGCTTGCAATCATGTCTCCCATTCGGTCATGAAAAACCGAGGCTTTTTTGGCCACCGAGGTTGTCTCCAGCAAATGGCCACAGGCTTCATGAAAGATCACCCCGCCAAAACCATTGCCAATCACAACGGGCATTTTACCCGAGGGGCAAGGTTTGGCGCTGAGATTCACAAGCGCCTGCCTGGCGGCCTCACGACCGGTATTTTCGGCTTCCAGCCCTTCACTCAGCTCCCAGCCCAACAGGCCGCCATCGTTCCAGCCTCCACTGGCCTGCTCGCCCTGGTCGTTAACGGCAATGGCACTGAGACCGGCACGAATATAGTGGCGGGTATCGTCAACGTGCAAGCCTTCACTGTTAAAAATTTCAACGGCCTGCTCTCGCTGCAAACAAAAACCTTTGGTTTGATTGATGGTGGCGCTTTCATTTCTCGCGGCCGCATTGGCGGCCATCAAATAGGCCACTTTTGATTCCACATCGAACTGCTTGGACAAGATGCGGGTGGCCGGATGGATAGAGGTGTTTTGTCGATAGTCGAAAGTCTTGGTTGACTGAACAGCCTCTCTCAGATCTCTTGCCGCCAGTTCAGAGGCAATTCGTTTCAGTTCCTGTTCATCTGGCCTGTTGGTGTAGCCGTATAAAATCTTGTCGCCGTAGAATAGGCGAACACCAATACCGAAGTCGATACCCGATTGTACCGATTGCACTTTACTGCTCAGGGTTTGAATGCTGGAGAGTTGATTGCGCTCCACATATAACTCGGCGAAGTCAGCCCCCAGGCTCAGGGCGTGATCGATCACCGATTGTGCACTTATAGGATTTAACATTGAATGATCCTGTTTTGTAATAGACGGTGGTAACAATAGTGTTATGGATACGAACCTTAGAGATTTAAAGGCTGCCTTCACTATTTAATTAACAATAAAACTTAGTGGCATCGATCTTAAAGGACATGGACCTTAATGAACATAGGGTGCCAAATTGACATCCAGCCAAGTGCCGGCCGCATTCACAGTGGAAAAGGCCTTGGACTGATGTAAGTGCTGGGCTAGCTGGCCGTAGAGCGTGGCGAGTGCAGTGTTACGAGGCGTGCCTACCAACATGGCCGACATTGCCGGGGGTGCGCCCGGCAACTGGCCGATGCCTCCCACAATATCTTGAACCGCGTCCAATCCGTGGGCGCCATCGAGAGTCCTGAAATCCCATACGGCCTTAAACTGATTGTTGTAATTCGCATCCAGTCTTAGCGCATGTATCGAAGAAAGAATCTCTTCAACGTCGACGGTGCCAGAGACGGTGACAACGATCAATGCTTGTTCTGGATGGATGTTATGCTCAATCATGTTAGCCCTTCATATATGACATATCACCGGCTCGCCCCTAAGCATAGATCAAGCAGAGGAAAACACCGTTGAATTTTGTCTGTTTTAGCCAGGCTTTCAGCCGTAGAAACCCTTAGTCATTACGCTGCCTGTTCAATGTGTCGCAGCGTTCTTAAGGGATTGGGGGAGATAGAGCGCCGCATGGTATTCAAGGCCCCAGCGCTCCAGGAACTGCAGAAAATAACCGTTATCCCACAGCACCTGCAGGCCTTTGCGATAGTTATTCGCCAATTGTTTGGCAGCGGGTTTACCTCGTTCTCTATGGGAGACACACATAAACACTTCAAGAAAACCCGCTTTAAACACCTCTTGTGTTTGCACGTTCAAACGGCGGGACAAACCTTCTGTGATGGCATAGTCCGCCAACACCAGGTCAATCCGCCGGCTTTTCAGCATTTTGAATAAGGTTGAGACATCATTGGCTGGTTTAAAGTTAGGTTTTGAGATAAATGGATCAATATCTTTGCCCAGGCTCCTAAAATAACCAATCGAGTAATATTCAAGGTCGGCCAGCGACAGGCGGTCAGGGATACTATGGTTGTGGGCCAGTTTGCTGACAATTAGGGGCAAACCGAGGTGAGGATTGTCGGCACAGGAGAACTGCGCATTCTCCGGAATCAGGAACTTGCCGTTAAACCGAAACACCGCTCCCGCATCAACAATCCCACGGTCGAGATTACGCATCAGGCGAGGGTAGTTATAAGAGTGGAAGGTTGTCTTCGCGCCCATTTCGGAGAATATCTTTCTTGGCAATTCGATCGCCAGGGCTTTATCGGCGGGGGATTGATCGCTGGACAGGCGACTCAGCACACCTACCTCGAGCTCAAAGTCTTCCGCGCTAACCGCAAGTCCACAACTGGCCGCCACTGTCACTAAGCTGAGCAACAGGCGTACTACAATACCTCTGACGTTCAATGTTGGTGATATCCCGGCGCTGACCTTGAGTAAAAGAGCGCGCAGTATACCCCGACTTGCAGGGCGCGACGACAGTCCTGCTCATTATTTCGCCAGCTCCAGGGTTAAAATTGTTCCAGCGCAAGCCTTAGCGCATTTTCATCATCACTCAAGAAATCTGGAGCAACCCCTCTACCCTCCCAGGTTTTGCCTGAGTAGCGCCCAACGGGGCGTTTTGTAGGGATACCCACTAAAAACCCACCGGCCACCGGTGTCATTGCTTCAAGCATGTGTGCTCCACCGCCTGTGGGTGTGCCTATCACCTTAGCTCTGCCGGCATCCTGCAGCGCAAACGCCAATGACTCCGGGGCGGAAAAGGTTTTCCGGTTAACCAGAATGAGCATTTTTTTATCCAAATATCGCGCCCAGCTGAGCTCAGTGGGCAGTTCCATGGGAGATTGGGAAAGTTTATTGTCGACTCGTGACTCGATAAGCAGCGGTGATTCAATGCCCTTTGGCAGGAAGGTCGCCATGATGTGGTTGGCTCCATCGCCATCCCCACCCGGATTATTCCTCAGGTCCAAGATGAGCCCCCTGCTGTGTATGACTTGCTCCATGACCGCCTGAAAGGGTGCCTCGATCAGCTCCGGTGAGTAAAAGGTCGTTATTTTCAAATAGGCAATGTCACCCGGCAAGAACTCAAGCGGGTCAAAGCCATAATTCACACTGGGCGCCTTAGCGATCCATTCGGCAATCCAGCCGTCTTCGCCTTTCTCTTGGTCCACATGCTCCACCATCATGTGACCGTCTTCACTGATCGCCTTCAAATCGCGGCTCAACAATGTCGCCAATGACTTTACGTCCGCTGTTCCGGCGGTATATCGGCCTTCGGTCACATTACTGCGTAATTGCTGTGCGATATGCCTGGCCTTTTCAGGGAGGATATACTGGGCCTCTATAGCACTGGCGATATTTTCGACAACGCTGTGAGACATTGGCATTTCCAGCGCCCTTTGGGCGTTTTCATCGCAGTGGGCAGGTGTTAAACCGGCAAACAACAAAAGCAGTGCGAAACAATAAACACCCAAATTAGGCAGGTTTGAAGCATTCATTCTGTTACCTCTCTTTTCTCAGAACACACAAAAGATTGGATGGCTTGTGGCCAACCGGTCTTCACTGATCGTAAGAATTACAGTTTTCAGGGAATTAACATAAGCAGTTATATAAGTGATTATATATTTCTATATACACCTGTCAATCGCAAACTGACGTCAGTGGAGAAAGTAGTTCAGAAGCTCTTGAAGGGCTGTATTAGTCGGCTAACTTAGCGCTGATCTCACCATAGTTCACCGCTTGCTCGGCAAAGTGAAAACTCCCCTCTCCCTGCATTTCATCAATCGCACGCATAACCGCACCCAGCGCGGCGCGGGCAAGCGCACTACCAATACTAATTCGTTTAACACCCAGGCCGGCCAGTTGCTTCACCGTAAAGTTGGCCCCTGCCAAACCCATCACAACATTGAGCGGGCGGTCGACGGAAGACACAATGGCAGAAATGTCTTCAGCGCGAGTAATGCCCGGTGCATACAACACCTCCGCCCCGGCTTCCTGATAAGCCTGTAAACGTTTTATGGTGTCTTTGATGTCGGGTTTGCCCATCAAGTAATTTTCAGCACGCCCCGTCAATACAAAATGAGCGCCGTTTGTTTGTATTGATTCAGCGGCCGCACGAATACGGTCAGCAGCGAGCTCAATGTCATAAACCGGATTTTTACTGTGACTGTTACTGTCTTCAATGGAACCACCCGCAAGCCCGATACCTATGGCCGCCTGAATGGTTTCAACGACAGATTCGGGAGAATCGCCAAAACCGTTCTCAAGATCCGCGCTGACGGGCAGTGGCGTGGCCTCCACAATCAACTTGGCGTTAGCCAGAATCGCCTCGCGCCCCAGGGTATTGTCTTTTTTACCTTTAAAAAATGCACAGCCGGCACTGGTGGTTGCCAAAGCCTTAAATCCGGCCTGGGCCAATAAGTGTGCGGTGCCCGCATCCCAGGGATTGGGAATAATAAACGCTCCGGGCTCTCGGTGAAGCGCGGCTAAGGCCTCTGCTTTTTGGCGCTGTACTGATTTATCCATTGACGCGGCACTCATGATGACTCCTCTGGTGTTAATCAATTCCCACTGTTTTGCAGCGAGTATGAGGCATGTGAATCAAGCATCAAAGTAAAGATTCTGGAAAGCATTTGTGCAATACTCGCACAAATGGATATCGAAAATCTGAAAGTCTTTGTCGACGTGGTGCGCCAGGGCAGCTTCTCTGAAGTGGCTCGGCGTCGCCAAGTGTCCCCCTCGTCAATCTCACGCACAATCTCTACTTTAGAGCAGGAGCTCGGGGTCAGGTTGTTTCAGCGTTCTACCCGCTGCCTCTTGCCAACCGAGGCCGGCACAAATTACTTCGAACGGATTGAACCCCTGGTGGAAGAACTGGAAAGTGCCAGCCAGACCATTCAGGAGCAAACCCAGCAGGCACGGGGTGTGGTACGCCTAACGGCATCCCCCTCCTTCGGTATCAGCTGCATCGCCCCCCGGCTTGCCGAGTTCAGTGAACGGCACCCAGAACTGTCTGTTGAGTTAACGCTTAGCGATAAGCGGGTGGACTTGATGGCCGACGGCATTGATCTGGCCATTCGACAGGGTTCACTAGAAGATTCATCGCTGGTATCCACTCGGTTTATCACCAGCGGTTTCCGGGTTTGCGCCAGCCCGACCTATCTCAAGGCAATGGGCCACCCCAACACTCCAGAAGCGCTCGAACAACATCGCTGCATGAGTTTTCCATTTCCGGGGTATCAATCCACATGGCGTTTCAAACCAATGATGGCCGAGCGCGACGATAACACCGCGATGATCACGGTGCCCATTAACAGCCACATGGTAATCAACAATGGCCTGGCGTTAAAACAATGTGCCATCGACGGTGCCGGAATTGTTTTGCTTTCCGACTGGCTGGTGGCAGATGCGATTGCCGATGGGCAACTGATTAATCTGTTTCCCGATCTCCAGGCAACTGCTAGCGAATTTGAAGCCAGAATGAGTTTTGTCTACCCGAGTAAATCCTATGTGCCTGAAAAAGTTCGCATAGTTATGGCATTTCTACGGGAAGCTTGTAACGAGTATCAACTCAAGAACTAAAGAGCGTCACTGTTTTGCTTTCGATGTTTCCAGTGTTTGACTGAACTGAGCGATAGAAGACATCAGAGCCTTTTTATTTTTTCGATTGTCGCTGTCCAGGCAGTAAGCCCTCATATCTTTTGTCAGCGCCACTAAGCCAAACAGCGTTGACTCGGGTTTTGGCGACCAGGCACTGCCGGCCATGGCCGTAAAACCCTGCACCGGCATTGAGAAATGATAGGTTTCGCCATCCCGCTTCTGGCTTGCACTATCGGGATACTTCACGCCCTTGAGCAGGGTCATCCAGATTTGTTCTAAACTGCTGGCCGTTTGCGCCGGGATGTCCGCTTCACAATACACCCTTGGAATATCGTCTGGGTCATCGGGGTAGAGGTTGCGCAACTCAGCCAAGCCATCTTCATTTTTGGTCCACTCGCCGTCCTCACTCAGCGTTTGCACCGCGCCGCTCTCCATCATCGGCATCATTTGATAACCCCAGAGATGGATTTCAGGTGCCATATAAAATATCTGGTGGCGCCCTTCACTGTGCTTAACACCCAGCGCATATTCCGGAGAAAACGAGGGTGTCACAATCACCCGCAAATTCACATTTTGAGCATAGGCATCCCGCAGATAATAGGCGACCAGTTTATTGTAATCCTCAAGATAGAACCCGCCGGAGTAAATGGACTCCTCAGGCACCAGGTGATCAACCGAGTGGGCCGATCCAGATATTAATAACAGTGACAACAGCAGGTATTTCATTGGGTTTCCAGCACAAATTTATCTTTATTATAATGTAGCCCAACAGCTTAACGCACTGTGACACTCTTGGCCAAATTCCGGGGTTTGTCTGGATTGTGGCCCCGCAGCGTCGCACAGTGATAGGCGAGCAACTGACAGGGAATGATATCTGCAATACCGGCGCTGGGTAAGGTGCCCTTCCCCCCAGTCTCCCCGGCGGCAAAAGGCAGTTCGATGAACTCATCAAACAGTTCATTGGTTTTCGTACCAATGGCAATGAGGTGGGCACCTCTGGATTTGAGCTCAGCAGCAACATTGATCATGTAGGCGTCCCCGTGGTTTACAAAAAGAATGACCGGGGTGCCGGGCTCCAACAAAGCGATCACGCCATGTTTCAGCTCTCCCGCCGAAAACGCTTCTGCGTGAATATAGCTGGCTTCTTTGATGTTCAACGCCGCAATTTGTGCAACGGCCTGATGCGCCCCCCGCCCGAGAACATAGACATGGCGAGCCCCGTGCAGATTTTTTGCGATCTCTTTA
Source organism: uncultured Cellvibrionales bacterium (assembly GCA_913020395.1). Classification (GTDB taxonomy): domain Bacteria; phylum Pseudomonadota; class Gammaproteobacteria; order Pseudomonadales; family Cellvibrionaceae; genus CAJWCA01. Next base: position 17,205 of record CAJWCA010000003.1, read on the forward strand.
ATGCCCATCGAATAGCTCTCATTTAATCGAAGGCTCAGCGCTTGAGACAAGTTATCTAACTGGGCATCGGCTCGATTCATCTCACCTTGACACGCAAGCGCTAAATGATAACCAAAGGCAATTTGGGAGGACGCAGATTTGGTGGACAAGACACAAATTTCAGGGCCACAGCGATTCAGAAAAACCTGATCAACCAACAGTGACATTGATGAACCAACACAGTTTAACAAAGCAATTGTTTCAAGTTTGCAAGACCGGGCCAGCTCAAGGGCATCCAGGGTATCCGCTGTCTCCCCACTTTGGCTAATCGCCAGCATCACATCCGATTCAGACAAAAGCTCTCGATAGTCTTGCACTTCATAGGCGGCGATAGCCTGGGCTGGCACAGAGGCAAGGGTGCGAAGGTAATAGGCGATTTGGCACGCAGTGAAATAAGCCCCGCCCGCTCCAGTCACCCACACCTGGCGGGCATTGTTCAGGCGAGCGGCCACCTTCAACACTCTTTCCCGGCTGTCTCGTGTAGAGGTGGCAATGCTTGACCACTGCTCAAAAATCTCTTTTATCATGAAGTGAGGGTGACCCTCTTTCGACCTGCCAACATCACTGATATCCAGCGTCTGCCAATGAATGTCGGCGCTGCTATTGCCGGTCTCAGTGCCTTGAATTTGCGTTCCGCTGAGTGAATGGGAGACCAACTCCCGATCCTTTAACACGCGATAGTCTTTGGTATATTCAGCGATCGCCAACACATCTGAGGCCAGGTAAATCGCATCGCCATTTCTTCCAAGAATGAGGGGTGAGCCATCCTTGATACCCACAAACTGCCGACACTCTGCATTCAACACTATCAGGGTATTGCGTCCTGTCAGCTGATTGAAAGCCTGGCGCACGGCCTCGGCAAACCTGTCGTTCATGCACTGTGCACCCGACTCCACCGATAACTCGTTCAGTATCTGTTCTATCAAGCGGACGATCACTTCCGTATCCGTGTCTGACTGAAAGCGGTGCCCACGTTTAATCAAATCCGATTTAAGTCGCTGGTAGTTTTCCACAATACCGTTGTGCGCCAATGAAAAACCCTTGCCACTGGCAAGGTGTGGATGGCAGTTGGCCAGATTAACCGCGCCGTGAGTTGCCCAGCGGGTATGTCCAATGGCTATCTCGCTGGGTGGCAGTACGTGTGTTTCTTCCAACGCACTCACCCCACCAATGGCGCCCAGGTCTTTGTAAACCCGAACGGAATTCTGTGCAATGGTAGACACTCCCCAGGAGTCATAACCTCGATATTCAAGTTTCTTCAGGCCCTTCACAACTTGGCTAACGGCGTTGCCAGAGCCACTGTAGGCGAATATTCCACACATTTGTCAAATCCTCTGTGACATATTGATGATGAAATGCACCTTATTTCAGGTACAATCAGCACACAATCCCATTTGTCATCAATAAATTGACATAATTATGAATATACATGCAACCCTTGCAACGCTGGGCCTTGAGCAGCGGGAAACAGATTTATATCTCGCTTTGCTTAAATTGGGGCCCTCTTCCATTCGAGACATCGCCAGCAGTGCAGGCATCAACCGGGGGACCAGTTATGAACTGCTCAAAGGCCTGCAAAAGAAACAATTGGTCACTTATTACCCAAAGGGCAAACGGCGATTTTTCTGTGCAGAAAACCCCGAGCAGCTGCTAGTTTTAGCAAAAGAGAAAAGTGACAAGCTGCAACATTCCATCGATGTATTACGTCACGAAATTGTGCCCGACCTGAGCAGTTTTCAAAGCAACGACAGTGGTGTTGATGTTCGGTATTACGAGGGTGATGACGGAATCGAATTTGTCTTAAAGGATATTTTGTCTACGGTGGGTCAATCGGAAGATCAAAGTTATAGCGTGTATTCTTCTCGGCTTCTGCGCAAACACCTCTATCGCCCTTTCCCCAATTACACACGACAGCGGGTGCAAAAAGGCATTCGGGTTAAGGTTATTGCCATTGGCGAAGGGGGTGAAGACGCGCCACTGGCGGAACGTAAATGGATCGATGTATCCGGGCAGGAAAAAAGTGCAAGCTACCTGGCCATTTACCCACCCAAGGTGGTGATGATTTCACTCACCGAGCGGGATTACCCCACCGCAGTCATGATCGAATCCCAGGGCATTGCCATGGCAATGAAGTTTTCTTTTGATGCGCTTTGGCAGCGTTTATAAACACATACTGGGCCCTCTCTCGCCTCTCTGACACTGCCAACGTGAGCGAGTGAAAGAGAGACTGAGGTTTGGCCTTGATCAAGAAGTTTTATGACTCGGCACGAAATCCATATTCAGCAGATGCGTCTGCAATCCACTTAAACAGGTAGTCTGCAAAGCTGCGGCGAATCACCAGGTCGAAAGACCCATCGTCTTTTTTGCAAACCAGTGCACCGGCTTTTGCAAAAGTTGTTTGCACACATCGACCCGCACCAAAATGTGAGGGGTGGAAGTCGTAACCACTGGATTTTTGCAGCAAAGGCAATACATCTTTACCGCTGAGATTCATCAAGGTCTGCCCACCGCTGAGATCCACAACGGCAAAGTGTCCATTCAAAGACTCCCGCAAACACCTTTCCAGCTCAGCTTCTGTACCACCAACTACCACAAGCAACCACTCATTGGGGCTCAAGCAATAAACTTGTGTCTCCCCTGAGGCGGCCGACTCGCCAATTTTGGTGGGCAACGCCAGACCCAATACTTCTTCGGTGCCGCGCAAAAACAATTCGTTATCGGGGTTGCCGCGCAGACTCAAGTGACCTTTGAGTGGAAACTCTTTCAGCAATACGCCGCAATCCGCACCTTCAGCGCTGGACTGCGCCTGAATCACATAGTGCAAAGGAGACTCTCTGCGCACGGCCATTTCTGACTCAGAACTTTTTTCTCGAAGCGCTTCAGACATTGTGACGATCTCCCTGTGGATCATAAAAAACAGAACTGACAATTTCAGCGGCGACCGTTTGACCATTGGCCAGCGGACAGTGAACAATTTCACCCATTCGCTTGAGCCCGCCTTTAACCACCGCCATGGCGATGGAGTGGCCCAGGTTGGCGCTGTAATAACTAGAGGTAACGTGGCCCTGCATCGCCATCGGTATCGGCTGATTGGGGTCATTCACAATCTGCGCTCCCTCTGGCAATACCGCTTTGGGGTTGAGGGTCTTCAAACCCACCAGCTGTTTGCGACCTTCCCTCACCGTGTCACTGCGATCCAGTGAACGTTTGCCAATAAAGCTAAAGGCTTTTTTCTTGCCAACCACCCAGTCCATATCCATATCGGGCGGAGTCACAGAACCATCGGTATCTTGACCCACGATAATGAAACCTTTTTCAGCCCGCAGAACGTGCATGGTTTCCGTACCGTAGGGTGTAATGTCAAACTCTTTACCCGCCTCTATCAAGGCCTCCCAAATGTGTCGGCCATAATGGGCTGGCACGTTGACTTCATAAGACAACTCGCCGGTAAAGCTGATTCGGAATACCCTGGCCTTAATGCCGGCCACGGTACCGTCTCGCCAATCCATGAACTTAAACGCTTCGTTCGACAGCTCAATGTCACTGCACACCTTTTCAATAACCTTGCGTGCATTCGGGCCCGTGACGGTGGCTGTTGTCCAGTGATCAGTCACCGAAGTGAAATACACATCCAGTTCAGGCCACTCAGTTTGTTGCCACAACTCAAGCCAGGCCAACACGCCTGCTGCACCACCCGTGGTGGTGAACATCTGATAGTGATTTTCGCCGAGACAGGCGGTGACACCGTCGTCGAAAATCATGCCGTCTTCTTTCAACATCACACCATAACGACACTTGCCTTGCGCCAGCTTCAGGTAGGAGTTTGTGTAGATGCGAGTAATAAACTCAGCGGCATCCGGGCCTTGTATATCAATTTTTCCGAGTGTAGAGGCATCCAAAATACCAACACTGTTACGCACTGCCAAACACTCGCGATCAACCGCCTGATGCATGTTCTCACCGGCCTTAGGGAAATACCAGGGCCGTTTCCACTGCCCTACATCTTCCCATTGAGCGCCGTGTTCTTCATGCCAACGGTGTACTGCAGTATAGCGCTCAGGGTCAAACAGGTCTTTCACATCGCGACCGGCAATAGCGCCAAAGGTTGTGGGTGTGTATGAAGGCCTGAAAATGGTAGTGCCCGTTTCGGGAATGCTCTGGCCCAGGGCCTTGGCTAAAATTGCCATCCCGTTAATATTGCCCAGCTTGCCCTGATCGGTACCAAAACCCATCGCGGTGTAACGCTTAACATGTTCAACCGACTCATACCCTTCACGGGCGGCCAGTTCAATACCCGCGGCGGTCACATCCAGCTGGAAATCTACAAACTGACTCGGCGCCCGACTGGCAGGTTTGTTGTGAGGCACCAGAAACAAAGCTTGCTGCGGGTCTTGAGGCAACTCTTGCGTATTCGGAGAAACAAAACTACTGGTCCCGCTTCCAAACCCAGCCGCTGATGCCGCTTGGGCGCCCGCTTTAGCGCCTTCGTTCAAACAGGCCAACAAACTGTATGTGCCTTTGCAGGCGCCCGCGGAACGCTCCGCTTGTTTAGAGGCCCCCGGAACAAACCCAACAACTTCATCATCCCACTGAGGCTTGGCGCCGGTGTGGGAGCTGAGGTGGATCACCGGGCTCCAACCACCCGAGCAAGCAATCAAGTCACAGGCCAGGGATTGTGATGGGCCGGTAACCCTGTTGCCTTCTCGATTGAGAGGTGCAACTACCGCCGCCTGCACACGTTTTTTACCAACAGTTTCAATAATACCGTGGCCATCAATGATTTCGATGCCCAGGTCACGAACGACCTTAACCAGCGCCCCACCAGGGTTCGCTCGGGAATCCACAACCGCCACCACTCGGCGGCCGGCATTGTGCCAGTCGATCGCAGTCTGGTAGGCATTGTCGTTTGTGGTAAACAGCACCAGGTCCTTGCCAGGCGCCACGGCATAACGATTGACATAGGTCGACACCGAAGAGGCCATCATCACGCCTGGCACATCGTTTTTGCCAAATACCAATGGTCGTTCAATGGCGCCAGTTGCCAATACTACCTGCGCTGCACGCACTCGGTGAAGCCGCTGACGTGTGCCTTTTTCAGCACTCAAACCCAAATGATCTGTACGGCGTTCAAGGATTGCCAAAAAGTTATGGTCGTAATACCCAAACACGGTGCTTCGGGGTAACAACAAAACGTTGTCCAGCGCCTGCAATTCGCTCAGTGTTTGCTCCACCCAGGCCCGGGCCGTTTTATCTCCAATGTTCTGAGTGGATGCCAGCAGGCTGCCACCACATTCATTTTGTTCATCGGCAAGAATCACTCTTGCGCCGGTTCGCGCAGCTTCCAAGGCAGCCGTCAATCCAGCGGGACCGGCGCCAACAACCAATACGTCGCAATGCTGATTAAGTTTGTCGTAAGTGTCTGGATCCGCCTCAACAGGTGCCTTGCCCAAACCCGCCGCCTTGCGGATAAAGTGTTCATAGGTCATCCACAATTTCTTCGGACGCATGAAGGTTTTGTAATAAAAACCCGGGGGCATCAAACGCCCCAGCGCACCCATAGCGCCCATCACGTCGAAGTCGACACTCGGCCAACCGCTGACACTGCTCGCTTCAAGCCCCTCGTATAATTCGACTTGGGTAGCACGCAAATTGGGTACCGTTTTTGAGCCACTTCCCAGCTGCATAATGCCGTTGGGTTCTTCCGCGCCGTGTCCAACAATACCCCGAGGGCGGCCATATTTAAAACTGCGCCCTACAACATCGACACCGTTAGCCAGCAGAGCAGACGCCAGCGTATCACCCTGCACGCCTCGCAGGGCTTTGCCATTGAAGGTAAAGTTGATGACCGCGTCACGGTTCACCAAGCCCCCTTTCATTAATCGATTCGCTTGCATTATCGTGTGACTCCTGCGGTCTCTTCTGTAACGCTGGGCTCAGACCCGATGGGATAAGTTTCCAGAATTTCATAACTCAAGGTATGGCGAGTGACGTTAAAATACCGGCGACACGCCGCCGCGTGATACCACATCTCATGGTGGATGCCACGGGGGTTCTTGCGGAAAAATAAATAGTCTCCCCACTCCTGATCACTCAGTGCTTCGGGTTCCAGAGGTCGCGCAATGTGCGCTTCGCCACTGTAAGTAAATTCTTCTTCTTCACGTGTTTCATTACAGTAGGGGCAGTGAATTTGTAACATCTCAAGGTCCTCTAGTGAGCCACACCGGCAGCGCCGTGTTCATCAATTAATGCACCGCTGCTAAAGCGGTCTATGTTAAATGCCTCTGCCATTGGATGAGGCCGATCATTGGCCACCGTATCGGCAAAGACGTAACCGGACCCCGGTGTTGCCTTAAATCCTCCGGTTCCCCAACCACAGTTAAAATAAAGCCCTTTCACAGAGGTTTTACTCACAATCGGGCAGGCATCCGGGCAGGTGTCAACAATACCGCCCCACTGTCGATTCATTCGCACCCGGCTGAAGGCCGGGAACAGTTCGCAAATGGCTTGCACGGTGTGTTCAATCACGTGAAATGAACCCCGCTGACCATAACCATTGTAGGCATCCACACCCGCGCCGATGACCAGATCACCTTTGTCGGACTGGCTGATATAACCGTGTACCGCATTAGACATAACAACGGTATCCAGACACGGTTTTACCGGTTCAGACACCAAGGCCTGCAAAGGGCGTGACTCAATAGGCAATCGCAGTCCGGCCATAGCCGCCATCACGCCGGAATTACCCGCGGTCACACAGGCCACCTTGCGTGCACCGATAAAACCCTTGGTGGTTTCCACGCCGACCACTTCGCCATTTGAGCGACGAATGCCAGTCACTTCTGTTTCCTGAATAAGATCCACACCCAGCGCATCCGCCCCGCGTGCGTAACCCCAGGCCACCGCATCGTGACGGGCGGTGCCCCCACGAGGCTGCCAAGAGGCACCCAATACGGGATAACGTGAATCGGGTGAGCAGTTCATCAAAGGCACTATGTCCTGCACTTCTGCGGTCGACAATACATGGCCATCAATGCCGTTAAGGCGGTTGGCGTTAACCCGCCGCTCAATGTCGCGCATGTCTTGAAGAGTATGCCCCAGGTTTAACACGCCACGCTGACTAAACATGACATTAAAGTTCAAGTCCTGACTCAGGTCTTCCCAGAGTTTTAAGGCAAACTCATACAATTGAGACGCCTCATCCCAGAGGTAATTTGAGCGGATAATGGTAGTATTCCTGGCTGTATTACCGCCGCCGAGATAGCCTTTTTCCACTACCGCCACATTAGTAATGCCATGCACCTTTGCCAGATAGTAGGCGGTCGCCAAACCGTGTCCACCACCACCCACAATCACCACGTCATACACTTTTTTGGGCGTGGGGTTGCGCCAGGCACGCTGCCAATTTTCATGGTATTTGTGTGCGTGCTTGAAAAGTTTCAGGAGCGAATATTTTTCCATAGTCATCTCAATCAAGTTGTCAATATTAAGTATTCTCGACGCTGGCGATCACGCTGATCGTGCGTCCGTTTTTTATCTCTAGCTGGCTCGCAAACTGAAACCTTCAACATTCATTGTCTGGTTTCGGTCGTTGGTGGTTTGCTCGCTATAACCATTCATCGCGATAAACGAGGCGTTAATGGCTTTCATCGCTGCCATTGCACACAGATCATTACTGGACAATTGTTTTAAACCCAGGTGATCATTGATGGCAATTTTTGTAGCATTTTCTATCTGGGTAGGACTTCCGCCCAGCGCTTCACTCAAACCCGCAGCGGCCATCGCACAGGCAATGCCAAGATCGTCAAGCTCTTCGCCTTCTGCGTTAGAATTTATTCTGTTCTGACTTAAAAGACTGCCAACGGATCCAGCGGTCAACAAAAAATCAATAATCGATTTTTCGCCCGCGCGATTGGTAAAGCGATTAAAATAATGTAATACCGCAGAAACAACTCCGGCATGCTCGTTAGTGGGTGCCGACACAATTCTGCCGCCGCGAGCATTTTCTTCTGCCACCGATAGCGCATAAAGATTTACCCAGGCCATTGCATTAATGGGAGGGGAAATAGAACGTTGCCGCTGGTCTAGTAACAGTTTTTCATGCAAGCCAGGCGCAATTCTTTTTTCGCCAGAATCAGTGTTTAACGCAGGCGTTCCATCCAACCCCCGCCTAATACAGTCTCGTATAATTTGCCAAACGCCCAGCAAATCTCCGCGCACTTCCTGTTCACTGCGCCAAAAACATTCATTCTCCAGAATCAACTCTGATACACGGCTGTCTTTTTCTTCTGCCAGCCGGCAGAGTGATTGAATGTTTGTGACGTTATTGGGCAGCGACAAAGGTTGCATGTGTTCGCCCTCGTCAGCCAACATTGCCACGTCGCGTATTGTGCCGGCAGAGGCCACACAAAATTCCCTCTGGTGCACCGCTTCGTTCGCTTTGTTGTAGGCTGTGAACCGCAGAGCGATGCTGTGTTCGTCTATCAACTCATGTGGAAAATAGTGAATGTCGGTTGTGATGGAAAATGGTAATACATGTTTTTGAAGCAGTGATAATTTTCCGCTATCGACAATACCTTTAAGAATTTTGGCCGCACTTTCTGATTCTAATGTTTCAGGTTCTTCACCTGACAGACCCAACAAAACCGCATCGTCTGTTCGCTGTTCAAAAGCTGTGGCGGCCAGCGTGCCAAACAAATCAATGCTCACTCGAGAGACATGATTTAACACACCACTGTGACGTAATTCGCTGGAAAATCTATTGGCCGCTCGCATAGGTCCCACTGTGCAAGCGCTCGAGGGCCCGACACCGATTTGGAACACATTAAATACACTAATTGACACAATAATCTCTCACAGGAAGTTGTCATTATGGGGGTAATTGTCGTGAACTCAGGCTGGTTGTGCTTGCTCAAAAACGACCTGTAGTTAACGCGGGCCACCGGAGCAGATTCAGAGGGCTCGCCTAGCGAACGACACCCTCTTCTAACAACAGAGAAAGGATCGCCTGAGCCTGTTCGCGAGCCGGTTTATCTTTGATAACCTGACCGCCAGAGGCTTGGGATTTGACGGTGGCCGCCTTAAAACGGTCCGCCGCTGTTTTGGCTTTAGCAATTTTCATTCGTTTTGCACGCTTTCGCGCGGGTGCTCGCTGCACGTCCAGGGCTGCGTCGTGGCTAGGTTCTGCTTGCTCTTGCACTGAGGCCGCAATGGTACACATAGATCCGCGACTGGCCGGACCAAAGGCACTTTGACGCGGGCCGGCAGCGGCACCGTCAACACTGGCAATAAACGGCAGCGCGACTTTTAGGATACGGCGCTGCCCTCGGGGCAATGCTTGCAAGACCTCTGCCTCACCCCCTTCAATTTTAACGATATCTGCGATGGAACTGACCATTGGCCACTGCAGCTGCTCTGCCAACTGATAAGGTGTCATCCCAGAGGAGTCACCACTTTCAGCCCGAACACCGCTCAATACGATATCCGGCATTTTGGTTTTCACGTAATCACCGAGGGTCTCACTCAGGCTCGAGCCGGCACCCTGCTCCAATACCGTCATTTCCTCCAGACCCATGCCCAGATAACTGCGCAATGCATCATTGTCGGCATTGTCTGCATTGCCAACGTGTAACATCTCCAAGGCGTTGCCCGATAGGCTCAGACCCAGCTCCACCGCGCGAGCATCCTGATCCGCACGTCGCGCCCTGCCAGACTTGGGGTGCAAACCTACTGATACCAGGGCGATTATCTTCTCATTACTGGACATCTGCTGACTCCCCCCGGCGGTGCTCTTTCACCAATTCAACTAATTCGTGCAATATTTCCTGGCTGTCACCAATCACACTCAGATCTGCACGTTTAACCATGTCACAGCCGGCATCCGTATTAATTGCAATGACCTTTTCACACTGACCGATGCCCTGCATGTGCTGAACGGCACCCGATATGCCCAGCGCGACATAAACCCGCGCCGTTACCCAGGTGCCCGTGGCGCCCACTTGAGTGGCGCGAGGCATGAAACCATCATCAACCGCTACCCGACTGGCCCCTTCCGTTGCACCCAGAACGGCCGCCGCCTCGTGAAATTGCTGCCAATCGTGAATACCATTGCCTGCAGACAAAATAAACTCCGCTTCTCCCAAAGGTATTTTGCTGGGGTCGACGGCCAACATGCCAGCGTCTTCTATCCGAGGATCAGTAACAACTTGTGATTCAAGTGTTAACGGCAAAACCTCATGACGGGTTTCATCAATGGGGTGTGCGCACTCCTCGGCTAACAAGATAAATCGGGGTGTTTTGCGACTGAGGTCTTCCCGGCCACCACAGCCACGACTGATAGCGAGATCTTTATCCACTTGCCAGGCCTGAGTCGCTACGGGTTCGCCCAGTTTTGCCGCCAGGCGGGAACCTAGATCGCGCCCCCCGTAGATGCTATCGGGAAACAGACAATAACGGGCCTGCCATTGAGACATTACCTTCTGCAGCGCTGCCACTTGCAACTCGGGGCAATAGCTTTGATAGTTCGGCTGATCAAAATGTATCAGTCGATCAACACCTGCCTTATCAAACGCCTCTTCTTTAGACTCTCCAAAAACCACCGCTAAAACGGCGCCTTTGTCGCTGTGAGCATTAATGAGTTTATGCGCCTGGCCCAACACATCTTTGTCGTGTTCGGTCAGCCTGCCACCCACCAGGTCCAATACCGCCATGATATAAAAATCAGGGTTTTCAATTTTTACCAGCGGTAACTGTTCTAGCACAGCCTCTTCTGGCCTGACTCTTCTGCCTGCATTGGCAACAAAACTTCCCACTGAAGAGCGATCAATACGCTTGAGGCCCCCTGGTCCGATAAAACCAATTGAGTGCAGGTTTTTTCGAACCAAACCCGTAGGCCCCCGTTCAACGCAGGGAAAAACAGTGCCCTGTCCGTGCAAAGGGTGAAGCCGGTTGCGCGCAATCCAGTCTTGCCTCGGATTGCGCCGGAAACCCGTCGACGTTTCTTGAGTGCTCATGAATGCTGCTCCTCAAGTAATACATCAACAACAATCTCGGCGATATCTTTGACTTCGGGACGTGGCTCCACAACACCTTCCAACATGGCGGTGCACTGCTGACAGCCAACCGCGAGCAATTCTGCTCCAGTCGCTTTTACGTCTTCCATTCTCATGTCGGCGATGCGACGCTCTCCGGGAATATCGGTAATGGGAGCACCACCGCCTCCACCACAACAACGGGAGCGGAAACCAGACCGTTCCATCTCAGCCAATTCAATACCCAGAGCCTTCAATAGCTCCCGGGGTGAGTCGTATTCACCGTTGTAACGCCCGAGGTAACAGGGGTCGTGATAGGTCACCGTGCCGCCTTTAAATTCGCCCAGCGCCAAGCGCCCTTCTTTAACCAGCGCGTTGATAAAACTCGTGTGGTGCAATACTTCGTAGTGGCCACCCAAATCCGGGTATTCATTTTTCAGGCAGTGAAAGGCGTGCGGGTCAGTAGTAACAATTTGTTTAAAAGAATACTGATTCAAAGTCTCAATGTTCTGCTTCGCCAAACGCTGAAAAGTAGCATCGTCACCCAGACGGCGAGCCACGTCGCCCGAGTCACACTCTTCGTTACCCAGCACCGCAAAATTGACACCCGCCGCTTTCATTACCGAAACAAACGCGCGCAATATTCTCTGGCTGCGCATGTCAAAAGCCCCATCGCTCACCCAGAACAGAACGTCGGCTTGTTTCACATCTGCCATCAATTGCAAGTTTTGATCGGCAGCCCAGTTCATTCTGTCGCCCGGATTTGCGCCATTGGGATTGTCTGTGGCTATGAGGTTATCCAGCACTTCGGCACCCTTGTTGGGTGTGCTGCCTTTCTCCAGAGTGAGATAACGGCGCATGTCGACGATAGCATCCACATGCTCAATCATCATGGGACACTCCTCCACACAGGCGCGACACGTAGTACAAGACCAGAGTGTCTCGGGGTCGAGTAAACCCTCCGTTATAATTTGATTGCCGCCCCCCTTTGCCTGACCCACATCGCGCCCGGGATAAGGGCTGCCCGCGTAATGTTCATCGCTGCCTCCCGCAAACCCGACCACCATATCCTGAATCAGTTTTTTGGGGTTGAGTGGTTGGCCTGCCGCAAAGGCCGGACACACGGCTTCGCAACGACCACACTGAACGCAGGCGTCAAAACCCAGCAGCTGATTCCACTTAAAGTCTGTGGGTTGAGCCACGCCGAGCCGACTGTCATCGAGATTGAGTAATTTTATGCCTGTTGAGCGCCCGCCGTTAAAACGTTCCGGGCGACGGTGAAAGGCCAGGTGCAGCGCACCGGCGAAGGCGTGTTTCATCGGCCCGCCCCAGGCCATGCCAAACAGCATTTCCCCAAGCCCCGCTATCACACAAACCAACAACAGAGCAGATAAAAGCCAGCCACCCGCTTCTTTCGGAAGCAGGCCGGCGGCGGGCAAGGTAATAATAAAAAAGGTAGCAGAGAACACCAGTAAGCTTTTAGGCAGGCGCATCCAGGGGCCCTTCGACAAACGCGCAGGTGGATTGCGCCTGCGCCCGTAGACAAACAGGGCGCCCACAAACATACACGCCGAAGACGCCAGCAAGGCCCAGCTCAGCCATCGGTTATCTAGCCCACCCAAGTGAACCATCAGAATGAAAATCAGCGATGCAACAAAACCACCGGCGGTTGCCACATGGGTTTTGGACATGTAACTATCGCGTTCCACCACGTGGTGAAGGTCGACCAAGTAACGCTGGGGTATGGCTAACAGACCCCTGAAAAAATCAACCGGCTGCGCCTGTCCACTGCGCCACAACAGGACACGCCGGAGCGCACCCACCAAAGACAACACCAGAACAGCCACCAGCAAACCCGGAAGTAATCCGTCGAGATTCATCATTCACTTTCACCTAAACCGCCGACAGAGACTTAAAGGTCTTTACACAGTCGTAATGCATCGTAAATAGCCGCGTGTGTATTGCGTTGCGACACACCATCACCCAAACGCCACAGCACCATATCATCACTGCCGTCAGTCAAGCTGGGCTGCACAACGCCGGCAAACAACGCTTCCACATCCACCTGGCCTTTATTGCACGATTCCTGTTTCAGGGCGTAATACAAGGCTTCATCAGGGCGCACACCATTTTCAACCACCACCTGATCAACCACTCGTTCTTCCTGTTGACCGGTGTATTCGTTTTCCAGAACGGCAACCAATTTGTCACCTTCGCGGTACACTTTCTCCAGCAGAAGATCGGAAGACATAATGACTTCTTTCTCATACAGACTGCGGTAATAGGTTGGAAAAGTTGTACCGCCAATACCCGCACCGGGTTTAATATCATCGGTAACAATCTCAACCAATGAGCCTTTGGCCGCGAGGTAATCCGCCGCTGACAAACCTGAAAATTCACAAATGGTATCGTAGATCAATACATTTTTGCCGGGTTCAACCGCGCCGCTAAGAATATCCCAGGTAGAGACCACCAAACCTTCAGCGGCACCCCAGGCTTCGTTCTGCTCCAGGAAGGGCTGCCCCCCCAGGGCCAAAATGGTGACGTCGGGGCGCAGGTCACGAATGGTATCGGCATCCGCTTCGGTGCCGAGGCGCAGATCAACACCCAGGCGCTCAAGCTCCATTGAGAACCAACGTGTAATACCTGCAATTTGGTCCCGTTGTGGTGCCTGGGCGGCGAGAGTAATTTGTCCGCCAAGTGCCTCTGCCCGCTCAATTAGCGTAACGTCGTGCCCGCGTTCTGCGGCCACTCGCGCCGCCTCCATACCGCCGGGGCCTCCACCAACGACCACAACTTTTCGCACAGGGCCTTCAGTCTTTTCAATCAGGTGAGGCATGTTCTGGTACTCTCGCGACGTGGCCGCGTTCTGAATACACAAGACATCCAAACCCTGGTACTGTCGGTCAATGCAGTAGTTTGCACCCACACATTGGCGAATCTGATCGACCTGATCCATTTTAATTTTGGCAATCAAATGCGGATCTGCAATCTGCGCTCGCGTCATTCCCACCAGATCAACATAACCGGCTTCCAAAATCCGCTGCGCCTGGTTGGGGTCTTTAATGTTTTGGGCATGAATCACAGGCACATCAACAACCGACTTGATTCCCGCCGCCAGGTGAAGAAAAGGCTCGGGCGGGTAACTCATATTGGGAATCACATTTGCGAGCGTATTGTGTGTATCACAACCGGAACCCACCACGCCAAAAAAGTCCAACAAACCGGTGTCGTTGTAATACTTGGCGATTTTTTTCATCTCTTCGTGATCGAGGCCATCCGGGTGAAATTCGTCACCACACAGACGCATGCCAACGGCAAAATCCCGCCCCACTTCTTCGCGCACCGCCTTCAATACTTCCATGCCAAAACGCATGCGGTTTTCAAAGCTGCCACCCCATTCGTCATCCCGTCGGTTGACCCTGGGAGACCAGAACTGATCAATCATGTGCTGGTGAACCGCCGACAACTCCACGCCGTCCAAACCGCCGTCTTTAGCCCGGCGAGCGGCCTGGGCAAAATCGGCGATCACGCGGTGTATTTCTTCCACCTCGATAGTTTTACAGGTGGCGCGATGAACGGGTTCACGAATGCCAGAAGGGCTCATGAGGTTTGGCCAGTTTTCACCGTCCCAGCGAGAACGTCGCCCCATGTGGGTAATCTGGATCATGATCTTGCCGCCGTGTTTGTGCACGGCGTCCGCCAAATTCTGGAAGTGCGGAATAATGCGATCCGTCGACAGATTCACCGAACTCCACCAGCTTTGCGGACTGTCTATGGAGACCACACTCGAGCCACCACAAATACTCAAACCACATCCACCCTTGGCTTTTTCTTCGTAATACTTGATATAACGCTCAGTGGTCATGCCGCCGTCAGTGGCATACACTTCTGCGTGGGCAGTACTGACAACACGGTTACGCACTGTCAGTTGATTGATCGTCAGCGGCTGAAAAATGGCTTCATACTGGGACATGGTAATTTCCGTCAGCTAGAGGTTTCTAAAGATTTTGCAACTTCGAATGTGCAGTGATCCTGGTGCCCTTCGCAGGCACACTGGGTTTCATCACACACAACCTTGACCGGGTTGCCCGTATTTTCACCCACCCACTCCATGGCGCCGGCAAACCAGCCCGCAAACATGTAACACACCCGGCGGCCGGCATCGCGACCGTATTGAGCCACAAATGCCGAATGGTCCAGGCGAATCCGCGCCGTGCCGGCTTCGGGGTCAATGGCGTCAAGGGAAAACAAACCCCAGCCACGCTGAGACAAACGCAAGAGGTAGTGCTCAAAAACATCCACTCCGCTCAAACCGTGGGTGCTGGCCTCTTCTTCACACCAGAAGTAGGCAGACTTATAGCCGGCGGCGCCAAGAATATCGCGATACTTCTCTTCACCCAGGGCCTCTTCAACGGCCTTGTGGTTATTGACAAAAAAGTGCTGAGGCACATAAATCATGGGCAGGCCATCAGTGCTCCACACGCCCGTTGATTCATGTACTTCGATTGGTAGTTTTGGCGTTCCCATGTTTATTCTCCCCACACGTCTTTCAAAATTCTCATCCAGTTTTCACCCATGACTTTACGGATTCGGGTGTCTGACCAACCCGCCCGCGACATGGCCTCTGTTAAATTGGGAAACTCGCCCAGGGTTCTAATGCCCTCGGGGTTAACAATTTTGCCAAAGTCGGTTAACTTGCGGGCATAACCTTTGTCGTGCACCAGCCAGTCAAAAAAGTCACGACCGTGATCCTGAGTAAAGTCAGTGCCAATTCCGACACAATCTTCACCCGCAATATTGATCACATAATCAATCGCTTCAACATAGTCATCTACTGTGGAGTCGGGTCCATTTCTCAGGAAAGGCGAGAACATGGTGACACCCACAAAACCACCGTGATCGGCGATGAACTTCAACTCTTCATCGGATTTATTGCGTGGATGATCCTTCAAACCCGAAGGTAAACAGTGTGAGTAACAAACAGGTTTTGTTGATTCCAGGATCACTTCCTGAGAGGTGGTGGCGCCCACATGACTTAGGTCACACATCACACCCACGCGGTTCATTTCCGCCACAATTTCACGACCAAAACCCGACAAGCCGCCATCGCGTTCATAACAACCGCAACCCACCAGGTTTTGTGTGTTGTATGCCATCTGAACAACACCCACACCCAAATCTTTAAACAGCTGCACATAACCCAGCTGGTCTTCATAGGCACTAGTATTTTGAAAACTGAGGATAATACCGGTTTTGCCCTGACGTTTGGCTTCAAGAATATCTGCCGTGGTTTTCACTGGCATAATCAAGTCGCTGTTGTCCCGGTAAAAACCGTTGAACTCCACCAGGTTATTCATGGTGGCTTGAAAACCCTCCCATACCGACATTGTGCAGCTCGCACCTGTCAGCCCACCGCGGCGCATATCTTCAAATAACTCACGGCTCCAATTGGCAATGACCAAGCCGTCGATCACAATCATTTCGTCGTGCATCGCTGTGGTTTTCATGGTTTGTCTAACTCCTCGACCAGTTTTCTTCTGTGGGCAGTGTATCGCCAGATTGAGCTTGCGGCTCCCAGCGATACGACCTTGGCTTATTGATTTGCGGCGTTCTATTCGTTTCTGTTGTTAAGAATCAAGTGTTAAGAAACAGGTGTTTAGGCATAGACGGGAAAATCCGAACACAAACCCAGTGCGCGCTGCTTAACCTCTTCAATGACGGCTTCGTTTTCAATATCGTCCAGCACGTCGCACATCCAGGTCGCAACCTCTTCACACTGGGGTGTTTTGAATCCACGTGTAGTCACAGCCGGCGTACCGATTCGCAAACCGCTCGTCACAAAGGGCGACTGAGGGTCATTGGGCACCGTATTTTTATTGACCGTGATGTTGGCGCGGCCCAGCGCTGCATCGGCAGCCTTGCCGGTAATGCCTTTGTCAATCAGGTCCAGCAGAAACAGGTGATCGTCGGTGCCGTCAGAAACAATTTTGTAACCGCGCGCCTGAAATACCGACACCATCGCTCTGGCATTATCGACAACTTGCTGTTGATAATGCCCAAACTCAGGACTCAAGGCTTCTTTAAACGCCACCGCTTTTGCCGCAATCACATGCATCAAAGGACCGCCCTGCCCGCCGGGGAAAACCGCGGAATTCAATTTCTTTTCAAGCTCGGCATTGGCCTTGGCCAAAATCAGACCGCCTCTGGGGCCTCGCAACGTTTTGTGAGTGGTGGTTGTCACAACATCGGCAATGGGTACCGGGTTTGGGTATTGACCAACCGCAACCAGACCGGCTACGTGAGCCATGTCTACAAACAGGTAGGCACCCACCGAATCGGCAATATCGCGAAAACGTTGCCAGTCCATCACGCGGGAGTAGGCAGAAAAACCAGCAACAATCATTTTGGGATTGTGTTGTTTCGCAAGTTCAGCAACCTGCTCGTAATCCACCTCGCCTGTCTGCTCATTCAAACCGTATTGAATGGCGTTATAGGTTTTACCTGAAAAATTAGGTTTTGCGCCGTGGGTCAGGTGTCCACCGTGATCGAGGCTCAAACCCAAAATAGTATCTCCAGGCTGCAACAGCGCCAGGTAAACCGCAGCATTGGCCTGAGAACCAGAATGGGGCTGCACGTTCACATAGTCGGCACCAAACAGCTCTTTGGCTCTGTCAATCGCCAGTGTCTCTACAGTATCAACGTGTTCACAGCCACCGTAATAACGCTTTCCGGGATAACCTTCCGCATATTTGTTTGTCAGTGCAGAACCCTGCGCTTTCATCACACGTGTGCTGGTGTAGTTTTCTGAAGCAATTAATTCAATGTGTTCTTCTTGCCGAATTTCTTCGCGGCTCATCGCTGCCCACAATTCGTCGTCAAAGCCTGCTATTTCATCTTGTTTATTAAACATATTTATTCACTCCCGCTCTTTATCTGTAATCTGATAGGAACATCAGCGCGCTGTTATTGGTTTAATATTCGACGGCCACATCACCCTGGGGCACACTACAACAGCTGAGAATATAACCTTCCTCAACGTCACTATCGGTGATGCCACCGTTGTGGGTCATAACGACTTCGCCGGACTTTTTGTACACTTTACAGGTGCCACAAATACCCATACCACAGGCTTTGGGAATATGAAGACCCACTTTTGCAGCCGCTTCGTGCACGGTTTCACCCGGTACAATTTGTGAGCCTTTGCCGGTTTTAGTAAATTCAACCAGGTGCAAAGCGCTCTCATCAATATTGTTCAGTTGATCCTGTGCAAACTCTGCTTGCTCAACCGCATCGTCCATGACTTCTTCTGGTGAGCTGCCAAAACTCTCCTCATGGTAGCGCTCCATCGGAAAACCACTTTCTTTCAAAATGGTTTTGATCGCGCTCATATAAGCCGCGGGCCCGCAACAGAAAATTTCCCGCTCCATAAAGTCTGGCGTAATCAGGTGCAACATGTTGCTGTTGAGGTAGCCGGTGTAACCACACCAGGATTCACCAATGTCGTAACCTTCACAAATGATCGAGAGATTAAAACTGGGAATGCGCGAGTCCATATACTCCAGCTCGCGCCGGTAGATAATATCTTTGGGGGTACGTGCACTGTGCACAAACGCCATATCAACAGCGCTATTGGTATCAAAACACCAACGCGACATAGACATCAACGGCGTAATGCCCACACCACCCGACAACAGCAACACTTTCTCAGCGGGGTAGTCAATATTATTAAACTCTCCCACAGGACCGTGCACAGCCAACTCAAAACCTTCCACCAAGTTGTCGTGTATCCAGTTGGACACCAGCCCGTCGGACACACGTTTGATGGTGACTGAAAAGCTATAGGGCACTGAGGGCGAAGAGGAGATTGTGTAACTTCGCATGACCTGCTGCCCATCGATTTCAAGCTCCAGGGTAATGAACTGCCCGGGTTTGAAAAAATACATCACCGGCATTTCTGCACTAAAACAAAAGGTGCGAACGTCTTCGGTTTCCTGAATGACTTTTACACAGCGCACCACATGGCGGCCACTGGTCCAGGTCTGGGTGTTGATGGGGTTCATAAAGGCTGCGGTCATCGTTTCTCTCTCAAAAAAATTCGGCCATGTAATGCTTGTCACGCGAACAACAGTGCCGCTTGTTACACGTGCTGAGTCTGGGGTCAGCGTTGGGCGTATTGTGCCTACAGGAAAGTTTTGTCAGTTAGCTGGAAACGACACCAACTTATCTTTGCGACACTTTTTAAAAAAGAAATCGGCCCCATAAAGGGGCCGACTAAAAGAACATCAAGGAGTGAATTAAGAAAGGAATATAAAGCCCGAAGGCCTAGTGCAAACCGAGGCGTTCTGATCTGGGCGGCTTGCCATACTGTTCGCTATAACACTTACTGAAATGGGGCGCGGCGGAAAACCCGCAACTAATGGCCACATCAATAATCGGCAAATTGGTTTGCAATAATAACTGGCGCGCTCGACTCAGCCGCAATTCCATGTAATAACGCGAGGGTGCGTAATTGAGATGTTTTTGAAACAAACGCTCCAACTGACGGCGGGAAATACTCAAATACCCCGCAATATCATCGAGACTCAAGGGCTCTTCGATATTGGCCTCCATCATTGAAACCGCATCAACCAACTTGGGTTGATTGGCTCCCAACAAATGTTGAAGCGGCACACGCTGGGCGTCGGTGGATGTACGCACCCGTTCGTGACTAAACTGTTCTGATATTTGTTGCACGAGCTGATTGCCGTGAATGCTGGCAATCAGATTTAACATTAAGTCGATTGAACTCACACCGCCGGAACAAGTAAAGCGATCGCGATCAATCACAAACAGGTTCGAGGTGAGCTGCAGGCCGGGAAACTGCTCTCGCAATCCACTCAGGTTTTCCCAGTGGACAGTGCAGCGATAGCCCTC
This sequence comes from uncultured Cellvibrionales bacterium, assembly GCA_913020395.1. Lineage (GTDB taxonomy): Bacteria > Pseudomonadota > Gammaproteobacteria > Pseudomonadales > Cellvibrionaceae > CAJWCA01. The sequence goes on from CAJWCA010000003.1 coordinate 37,187, forward strand.
AAGAAGCCCCGCTGCAGCTAATATATACGTACCCGTGCAAAGTGCACCCAGTGGCACGTTGTTGGCAGCCTGGGCACGCAGCATCTCCAGCACCGGTTTACTGCTCTGTTTTTCAATTTCGTAACCGCCACAGACAAAAAGCAAAGAGACCGGCCCAAGCTCTTCGATACTGCTGCCGGGGTTCAGTTCAAGGCCATCACTGGAGGCCACCGGGCGGCCATCCATCGTCACACTGGTCCAGCGATAGAGCTCGCGACCACTTTGCCTGTTGGCCATGCGCAAAACGGCAACGGCATTGGCGAAGGTGATCATGGAATAATCGGGCATAATCAAAAAGCCGATATGGACGGGGCCTTCGGCATCTACGGGTAGATTATCGGTCTGGGACATGGCCCTCTTCCTCGCAGTTGTTTACTTTAAATACCGGGCACCCACCAGCAGAATGGCGCCTATACATACATTCTAGCATTGGAATTCTGGATGAAAAATCGACAAAACGACATCGGCTTCACCAAAAACGTCTCTAGCCGGCGTTACTGGCTCGCTCATCCCGGGGAGGAAAACCAAAAAACGTCCGGTAACAACCGCTAAAATGGGGGGTTGAGACAAAACCACAGGCTGTGGCCACCTCAATAATGGACAATCCGGTCTGTTTTAAGAGCTGCTGGGCACGCAGCAAACGTAAATTCACATAATAACGTGAAGGCGAGCAACTCAGGTGCTTCTGGAACAGTCGCTCCAGCTGGCGCCTGGACAGGCCGACATAGCCCGCCAGCTCGTCCAGAGTGATGGTTTCTTCGATATTGGCCTCCATCAGGGCCACAATTTCCTGCAACTTTGGCTGAGCATTGCCAATCCGGTGTTTGAGCGGCACACGCTGCAGGTCTGAGCAATCGCGCATTCGGTCATAAACAAACATTTCAGAAATAGCAGCACTCAAGGTTTTGCCATGTTCCATGCCGATGACATTCAGAATCATATCCATAGGCGCGGTGCCACCACTGCAGGTCAGGCGATCACGGTCTATGCAATAGAGGTGGTCGCTGCTCTTAATGAGCGGAAACTCCTCTCTCATGCCCGCCAGATGTTCCCAGTGAATGGTACACAAATAGTCGTCGAGTAAACCCGCTTTGGCCAGCAGGTAACTGCCTGTGCAAATACCACCCATTGTCACCCCTGAACGAGCCTTCCGACTCAACCAACGCAATGTTTGTTTGTGGTAATTTCGGTCGATGTCCACCCCGCCGCAGGCGATAATTGTGTCGAACTTGACCTCGTCCTCAATCCCATAATCCGCCGCCAGCCTGATGCCGTCGCTGGCGCACACCTCACCGCCATCGTCACTGATCACACTCCAGCGGTAGAGCTCCTTGCCGGAAATATGATTTGCCATGCGCAGCGGTTCAATTGCCGACGAAAATGCCAACAAGGTAAATTCGGGGACTAATAAAAACCCCAAATTATGAGGCGCAACATTTGCGTCTGTGGTCATTGCAAGTTCCTAAAGTTGAGCTCTGCAGCTGATTCAGCTCATCGAGCTGGACAGCTGAGCTAGTCACTCCACTCCTTTGGAATCATAAACAAAATCATTTGCGAGATCATGTTTACGCCGTTAGCCGGACCGTGTCAATGGGCATGATCCGCTGCGCAGATCATGCCACTTTGCACGTCTTTTTACATGTCTTTTTTCCTAGCTTTTTACAGAGCTTTTTACAGAGCTAGGCAGCGATCATGCCATGGGGGTCAATCACAAACTTCTTCGCCGCACCCTCATCAAAATCGGCATAACCTTCAGGTGCATCATCAAGCGAAATCACTTGCACGTTAACCGCCGCGGCGATATCGATTTTGTCCCACAATATCGCTTGCATCAATTGCCTGTGGTATTTCATTACAGGGCACTGACCCGTGACAAAGTAATGAGACTTCGCCCAGCCCAGACCAAAACGCATGCTGAGCTGACCGGTTTTGGCCGCCTCATCAACTGCGCCCGGGTCACCCGTAACATAAAGACCGGGCACACCAATACCACCGCCCGCACGAGTAACTTCCATCATCGTGTTCAAGACAATGGCGGGCTGCTCACGGTGGTGACTACAGCCGTGACTATGTGCTTCAAAGCCAACACAATCAATACCGGCATCCACTTCTGGCTCTCCGAGAATTTGCTCCAGCAATTCAGGCACCGAGGCATCCTGACGCAGATCAATGGTTTCACAACCAAAACTGCGCGCCTGCTCCAGGCGATGGGGATTCATATCACCAACGATCACACAAGCAGCACCCAACAATTGGGCCGAAGCCGCGGCGGCCAAACCCACGGGGCCCGCTCCTGCAACATAAACAGTTGACCCCGGTTGCACACCCGCCGTCACCGCACCGTGATATCCCGTAGGAAAAATATCAGACAACAAAGTGAGATCGCGAATTTTTTCCATTGCGCGATCGCGATCGGGAAATTTCAATAAATTAAAATCGGCATAGGGCACCATTACATACTCCGACTGCCCCCCTACCCAACCACCCATGTCAACATATCCGTAGGCCGCACCCGGGCGCGCCGGATTTACGTTGAGGCACACACCGGTGTTTCCCTCTTTACAATTGCGACAGCGACCGCAGGCAATATTAAAGGGAACAGACACAATGTCGCCAACATCGAGATATTCAACATCGCGCCCACACTCTACAATTTGACCCGTTATTTCGTGCCCCAACACCAGGCCGGGAGATGCTGTGGTGCGACCTCGCACCATGTGTTGATCACTACCGCAGATATTCGTAGAGATCACTTTTAAAATAACACCGTGCTGGCAAGCGCGATTGCCCAGCGCCAGTTTGGGTGCATCAATTGATTGAACTTCTACCTTGCCGGGACCCGAGTAAACAACGGCGCGATTTCCATGATTTGAACACATAAACATCCCCTTATTAGCCTGTAAAAAGAGAGCGTAGTAGACCGTGTTTAACTCAGGAGAACATATCTAAATAAGACACCGACATATCAATTCCAGACATCAGTTTCAAATTATTTTAAAAACAAGAAATAATAAAAAGGCGGGCAAAAAAAATGCACAGACAACTTTCGTCGCCTGT
>CAJWCA010000004.1 GCA_913020395.1 uncultured Cellvibrionales bacterium
AAAATTTAGCGAACTCGGAATTGCAACTCGGATCACTTATTGCCCGCGGGCTGAGCAACGAAGAAATTACAGAACACCTTCCTGCCTCCATCTCAACGATTAAAAGAGACATTTCCAGGTTAATGGACAAATTGGACATTAATCCCAGGCGACGTTCGATGCTGGCAACTCTGTTTAAAGAATACGACGCTTCGATGCAGTCTGAAGATGTAGACAGGCAGTCCAGACAGATTCTCACCGAAGCCCTACCCGAACTTATCACGATGCTACATTATGAGCTTCAGGGTACCAACCAACGATTGGATAAAGTCATTGAGCTGTGGGAAGAGTTTATAGAGAGAACCTCGGATCAGGTAGCCCCTGCCGATGAAAGTACTGACACTGAAGGCACAGAGACTAACAGTAGTACTGCCGCGATCAGTACAGAAACCGAAAACTTATGAGCGCTGCGAAACCCGCAAGGCTGGCCTCAACGCGGATGTAACCAACCGGGTAAAAATCCATAGGGGTCTGTCTTTACATTTTTGTTAAAGGGCACCCCCGCGCGAGCCAGGCGCTTTTGCAAGTCTTCATTTTTACAATCATCAAACAAGTCAGTACAGCCACCCACAAACTCCCCATTGATGAAAATTTGCGGAAATGTATTCCAACCCGTTTTCTCACTCAGAGCCACTCGCATTTTACCGCCACGATTACCTTTCTGATATTCAAGCGAGTCTAGATCTACCGAGCGATAGGAGATTCCGTATTCCGCCAAAACCTTACGAACGGACCAGCAAAATTCGCACCATTCCAGTGCAAACATAACAACCTTATTATCCGAGTCATCCAGTATTGCAGCCACCGCTTCGACAGCATCGACATCCAGTTTCGGCTTGCTTTCATCATTAGCCGCTGTTCCTGAGGAGTCAAACCGATAACCCGGCGTTGATCGAGACAGAGCCTCTTCCTCATCGTTCATTTCTGCCTCAACACCGTCAAACAGCGGCGTTGTTAGATAACGCTCTCCTGTGTCTGGCAGCATGCAAAGAATCGAGCTGCCTTCGGGCACGGTTTCGGCTAAATTTAATGCACCAGCCAGCGTGGCGCCTGCAGAAATACCCACAAAAATTCCCTCTTTTTGCGCCAGATCTTTTGCACATTGAAGTGAAAAATTCCCGTCGACGGGGATATAACCATCAATATGTTTCGACTGTAACGTCTGCTCTACCAGACTCGGGATAAAATCAGGCGACCAGCCTTGCATCAAATGAGGGCGAAAACTGGGGTGACTGCCTTTAACACTGCCGTCTGCGTTGCGCGCCTGAGGAATGTCGCTGCCCAAAAGCTGAGAGTTATCGGGTTCACACACCATAATTTTAGTGTGGGGGCTTTTCTCCTTTAACGCGCGGGAAACTCCATTCAAGGTGCCCCCCGTTCCAAAACCACTCACCCAATAGTCCAATCCAATATCGGAGAAATCCTCAAGAATCTCCACCGCGGTTGTTCGTTCATGCATGCCAGCATTGGCGGGGTTGTCGAATTGTCGTGGTTGCCACCAACCAAAGGCCTCTGCAAGTTCCTCAGCCTTCTTAACCATACCTGTCCCTTTTTCGGATGCAGGGGTCAGCACTACCTTGGCGCCTAAAAAGCGAATCATCTTTCTCCGCTCGACACTAAAATTCTCTGCCATTGTGATCACCAGGGGATACCCTTTCTGAGCGCACACCATCGCCAAGCCAATCCCGGTATTGCCACTGGTGGCCTCGACGATGGTTTGCCCGGGCTGCAGCTCTCCACGTTGTTCAGCATCTTCAATGACACCTAACGCCAGCCGATCCTTGACAGACCCCATTGGGTTAAAGGATTCCACTTTCACAAACACCTTCACCCCTTTTGGACCTAATTTGTTGATTCGGATAACAGGTGTATTGCCGATCGTTCCTAGAATATTTTCAAATCTTGCTGACATTTTCGAATTCCTTTTTTCTATGAGACACCCCAGAACTACAGATCGACTGCCGTGCTCAGCTGCCTACCTATATCAATGACTTGCGAGACCAAATTATCAACCTGCTGCCAATCAGTTCTGGCACCAATAAAACACGGTCGTATGGCCAGCTTTCCATCGAGTAAAGCAGTGCTGGGTAAACTTGTTCCCCTGCGAATTAATTCCCTGTGAATTCGTCGATTTAACACATTCAAATCGTCACAGTTTTCATGTACATATCGAAAACAACATATCGACAAGCTGGGTTCCTGAAGCAATTCCAGATTCGCATGTTCCCGGACAAGTTCCGCAAGCGCCTTGGCCATCGCATTGTGTCGACACACTCGTGCGCGCATGCCCTCCCTGCCAATTTCTTTCAGCATCGCCCAGACCACCGCTCCACGGCTCGGCGCTGACAACTCCAAACCAAAATCACTGTAGGGAATACCCAGGCTGTCCATAGAGCTTTTGATAGGTTCATCTTCCGGGCAAGAGCCCTCCAGGTAGTCTGCCTCTTCTTGGGTGAACGCCCTCTGCAACAAATCGCGATCTTTCACATAACTTGCGCCAATGCCCACCGGCGCCCCCAACCACTTATGCGGGTCGACAATGACAGAATCTGCCAATTCCACCCCCTTGAAGAGAGGCCTTACTACAGGGTCCAGAATGCCGGGCAGTCCGTAAGCTCCATCGACGTGGAACCACACATTAAACTCGCGGGCAATCTCCCCAATGCGCTGAAGTGGATCGATGGCACCGGTACTTGTACTCCCCGCATTGGCAACAATAGCCACCGGTAATAATTGTTTCTCTTTGTCTTTTAACAGTTGATTGCGCAAGGCCTCAACTGACATGCGACCCCGGCTATCGACTGGAATAGCAACAACGGATCTTCGACCCAAGCCCAATACTGCCGCCGCGCGATGAATAGTATGGTGACTGGAGGCACTGGCATAAATTCTGCCTGGAACCGAAACGCCTTCGGCCGCGGGGTCAACGCCAATCCCTTCAAAAGCCCATTGCCTGGCAGCCCCCAAACACACGAGATTAGCCACAGAACCACCACTGCTGTAGACGCCTTTCATTCCATCCGGAAGCTCAAACATCTCCGCCATCCACTGTAGTGACAGTTCTTCAAGAAAATTGAACGCCGTCATACCCAGACGCTGGGGGGAGGCAACCGCTCCGCTTAATGAGGCCAGCAAACCGATGGAGGTTCCCCCAGTCGTAATAAACGAAGTGCAGCCCGGTTTTGGAATCTGAGAGCCATTGGGGATCAAGTGCTCACCCATTAGTTCGATAACTCGGTCTGCACCACACCCCTCTTCTGGCAGCCCTCCTCCCAGTGCAGCCCGCCATTCATTGGCTTGCTGTACCGCGTCAGGATGCTCAAATTGCAAAAAGCGATCTAAATATTCACCAAGTTGATTCAAACGCTTTGTCAATTTGCCAATTTCAGCCCGTTCTTCATGCATATGAGCATCTCATTTTATTCACCGCTTGCGGCCCTTAAGCCAGGACCACACCACCACTGGCTAGATATGCCATGGTTTTAGGTGCACCGGCGATCTCTGCGCCTTCGATGAGATCAGAGGGCTGAATGCCCTTAACAGTTGCACAAACCGGACACAACCAGAGCACACCACCGTTTGCCACAAACTGTTCAATCAAATTGGATAGAGGTTCAAGCCCCTCGGACACCAAACCATCTGCCCCTCCTTTTACACACAATTGAGCCGCGTCAGAAGTAATAAAAATGGCAGCTTCATGTTCTTTTGAGGCCGACACCGCCAAAATGAAAGAGATAGTCGCCCTCTCTAGGTGGTTAGCGCCTTCCTGGCAATTGATCAGGTATTTTTGTTTCGCCGTTGTCATATCGATTTCCTCTCGTTATAGAATAGCTTGTATGCTGATATCGAGATTTATAGTAAGTCGGATTGACGTGAGCAGCTTGATGGCACTCTGATTTAAATCTGGAGAAAACCTGAAGATTAGTTTGAAGTCTGAGGATTTCAACAGCATAGTAGATTCAAATCTTGCTGCGAGCACTAACAAGGTCATCTTCATGCGCTTTAGATTCAAACAATTCACTCTGGACACTGAACGTTTTGAGCTTCTGGACGAAGACGTGATGCTTCACGTAGAGCCCCAAGTTATCGAGCTGCTAGCACTGCTAATCAAAAACCGCAGTCGACTGGTCACAAAAGAAGAGATTAATGAAACCGTGTGGAAGGGCAGAGTGGTATCTGACTCAGCGTTGAGCAGCCGTATTAAAACAGCGCGCCAGCTGGTGGGTGACAACGGCAATAAACAAGACCTTATTCGAACGATACACAAAAAGGGGTTTCGCTTCGTCGCTGAAGCCATTGAGCTGGACACAGACTCGGGGCGGCCTGAACTTCGCAAGACCAAGTCGTCGATTCAAGCGACACACTCAGATGTCTATACGACCTCCAATGAGCACCCCGCCAAACCCGCAGTGGCGGTATTACCTTTTAGCAATTTATCAAACGATACAGAGCAAGAGTATTTCTCCGACGGTATCACCACTGACATTATCTCCCACCTCTCAAAACACCGCTGGCTGGACGTGACAGCCAGGAACACGGCGTTCAGCTACAAAGGAAAAACCCTTGATGCTCGAGACATCGGTCGAGAGCTGAATGTGAGTTACATTGTTGAGGGTACCGTCCAGCGAGCGGGCAATCGCATTAGAGTTAATGTTCACTTAGTTGATGCCATTAACGGGCTGCAAAAATGGGCGGATCGTTACGACCGGGAACTCAGTGACATTTTCAACCTGCAAGACGAAATCACAGAGATCATTGTGGCCCGTCTTGAACCCGAAATCGGATTTTCTGAGCGCAACAAAGTCGTCAATTCCAGGCCAGCGAATCTCGATGCCTGGGATTGTTATCACCTGGGAATTTATCATTTCTTTAAGTTTACCGGCTCAGGCAACCTCGAGTCGCAACGATTATTGCTAAAATGCCAGCAACTCGACGGGAGATTCGGCGAAGCCTACGCATGGTGGGCCTATGCCATCATATTAGGCATGGTCTATTGGGATACAAAACCCAGCCAGACCTCCCTAGATAAGGCACTTGCCGCCTGCGATCGAGCACTCGAGCTGGACGGTCAAAATGCCACCTTCTATATGTTGAAGGCCAGGGTATTGCTGGCAAGAAGGGAGTATTCTCACGCAATAGTTGAGAACCGCAATGCTATTCGATTTAACCCTTCGTTGGCCGCGGCTTATTGTGGCCTTGGCGACTCTCTCGCCTATGAAGGTCGATACGACGAATCCATTCGCTATTTCGACAAGGCCATAACATTAAGCCCCAACGATCCTCAACTGTGGGCATTTTTTACCTACGGCGCCCTGGTCCAACTATTCAGGCAAGATTTTGATGCAGCTCTGCAATGGGCAGAACGAGCCAGCAGTATTCCCAACTGCCAATATTGGACGATCGCACACAGGATGGTTGCCTACGCTTACCTCGGCGATCGGGAAAATATTGAAAGTAGTCGAACATTACTCCTAAAAGAACAACCTGGTTTTTCGCAGGCTTTTGCAAGAGAAAAGTTATTTTACTTAAAAAAACAGGAACAAATTGAACTCTACATAGAGGGGCTAAAGTTGGCGGGTATACCGGTTGATTAAAAGATCAATACAAGAATGACAATCAGCACCAAAGAAATACCAACAAATTTATAAATTGAGCCTTTTGTCAGCCCCGCCGGCTGGCGACCCTTCTCTTCGAGTATCAATTTCGCCATCATGTCGTCGATGTCTCCTTTGCCGGGCTTTGTGGGATTCGCAGCATGAGCGACTGGACCGTCCCCTAACGCCGTGGTCGCCTGCGGTTTGAGCAAAGAGGAAGGAGTGGGTGTAGCTTCAGATAGAGTTGCAGATGTAGGTTTAGAAGCTGCTGCCGGAGAAGACTGCTTCGACACCTGCTGATCCCCGCGCTTCGATTTCGCCTCAAGAGGGGTTTCTTCCACACCCTCAGACTTGGCCTTAATTGCCTCGAGCAGTGCCAGCAATTCGATTCGATCGGGCTCGCTAATATATTGAAAAGCCTCATGATTGCTCGCTCGCAAGCTATAACTTCGACCATTAACGACTATCTTAATTTCTGCATTTTCCATTGCAACTACCCAGTATTGAGATTTTTAATATCTTACCCATCTTAACGGAAAAAAACGGGATCTCCCACATCCGCACAAAAGACAATCACGCCACTAAAAGAACAGCACATGATAGTATTCAGGCGTCCCACCCATTTTGCAGACCCATTATGAGCCCACAAACACAAAACACCCTTTATCTGAGCGCGAACCAGGCCCGAAAAGTTATCCTGCTTAGCCAAGGAATACACAAGGAAAGCGCATTAGGTCGAGGCAAGGAGGCAGCCTTCAACGCAATCCTTAAACTCGGCTATATACAAATCGATTCCATCAGTGTGGTTCAACGAGCCCACCACCACAGTTTATGGAATCGCGCCGCAGGGTACCAAGCAGAGTTCCTTGACCAGCTTCAGGATGAAAAGCGTATTTTCGAATATTGGTCTCACGCGGCGGCCTACTTGCCAATGGTGGATTTCAAATACAGCCTTCCTCGCAAACAGGCCATTGCCCGAGGCGAGAAACACTGGTTTGATAAAAACAAAAAACTCACCCGGGAAGTGTTGGCCCGCATTCGCTCAGAGGGGCCGCTACAAGCCAAACACTTTGAACATAAACGAATCGGCAATACCGGTTGGTGGGATTGGAAGCCTGCAAAAAAGGCCCTGGAACAGCTTTTCATGGAAGGTGAACTCATGGTCGTCAAACGCCAGGGTTTTCAGAAGGTATACGACCTCACCGAACGCGTTTTACCCAGTGACGCTGACACAAAAACACCGGATACCGAAGATTATTATAGATATTTGGTAACACGTTATCTGCGGGCCCACGGCATAGGCAAGCCGGAACACATGAGCTATTTACTGAAAGGCATAAAGTCTGACATTAACAAGCAGTGCCAGCAAATGCTTGAAGAAGGTCAGCTTATTCAAGTGCAAGTGAGCGATGCGCTGTATTACGCCCTCCCTGATGTACCTAATCTCATCAGCCAAAAATTAAGTCAAAGTAAAGTTAAAATTCTTTCGCCTTTTGACAATCTTCTGATTCAAAGAAAACGCACCAAAGAGCTATTTGATTACGATTATCAGATTGAGTGTTATGTTCCTGCGGACAAACGCAAATATGGATACTTTAGTTTGCCGTTATTATGGGGTCAAAATTTTGCTGGGAGAATGGATGTTAAAATGGATCGCGCAACAGGCACCCTCAAACTACAAAATCTACACATTGAAACCCATGAACATGAAAACTTTCTTAGAGCACTTAAACCCGCACTATCCAAATTTCGAGTGTTTAACAAAGGTCAATCAATTGACTTGATTAGAATTACCAGCAATACAGGTAAACACAGTGAAAAAACACTCCGAACCTTGGCGTCTCGTCTGTTATAGCCCATTCAAATAGCGGGCGTGGCCGTGAACTCAGGCGCTTGTTTCACCTAAGCTTTCATTCTCTTGCAGCTTAGGTGAAACTACACGTTTCTTAAACAATGGCCACCATAGGTTGTAATACCAAGACTGTTTCATCGATTCAGGATTAGTTGTGCCATAACGCTCGGGAAGTGCTCCCCGATTAAATGTGGCTGTTCCAAAAATAACATCCCATATAAACAACGTTTGTGCATAATTTCCCATTGGCACGCCATTTTCACCTAAACCATGGTGCGCCCTGTGCAGGTTGGGGGTATTCACCAACATTTCAAATAGAGCAACAAATCGACGCAAACTCTTTTTGCGGTAAATCCGCTGGTCCCAGTGGGTGCCCGTATGCAACCAAACATTGTGGGCGCCAATAACGGCCGTTGACAACAGGGCTTCCTCCAGCAATCCGAGGTATACCATGAAACCCGTCCACCAGAACCCGGGCATCACCCAGAACCACATCCAGTTTTCACGGAAAGCGATTGATACCTGATAGACAGTAGGCGTGTGATGAGTGCGGTGAAAGCCCCACAATCGAGGATGTTCGTGAGCGAGACGATGTAGCCAATAGTGAGACAAATCATCGGGCAAAAATATTAATAGGAAACCCAGGAAGAAAGGCAGTTCCTGTAGACTGTTTTTCATTTCAGGCACAAGCAATGTCGCAAGGCCAAACACAATCAATACAATACTGCCTTTAATCAGGGGCAACTGTAAAAAGCTGAGCCCATCAACGAGCCACTCCGCGATTGGACGAGGGTGTCGCCTATAAATTCCGGCGAGAGACTCCCAGGTCAAAGCCAATAAAAACAGGCCGGTTACAAGCACTTCATCATAGTTTGGCATAACTCTCTCCGATCATTGTTAACCCGAGCATTGGTGCACACCAATGCACATTTAGGAGCAAAAAAATTTAGCAACAGCCGAGCTTGATACATTGCCGAATGGATTCAACCAATAACTCAGACTTTTCCAGCATGACACTTCCGTTTAGGCGGTATACAACATGGCGCCCTTCTTTCTGCCCATCTAAAAGCCCCGCCTGCTTCATGGTGGCGAGATGTCTTGAAATAACCGAGCGATCCTGGGGCATCTTCTCTGCCAGAGTACCGACATCACACGCACCCTGTAATACGAGTAGTTTCAGTATCTCGATTCTGGCAGGTTCCGCCAAAGCTTTGACAAAATCATTGTCAATGTTTGTGAGGAGTTTATCGATCTGTTTTTCATTGCTCATGTGTGCATGATAATGCACGCATCGGGGAATTACAAGTCCTCTTCCTTCTGCCTCTCCAAATCGACCAATATGGATGCGGGTCAAGCGTGCACCAGATTTCATGCACTCTTCCGTATTTCACCATTTGAACTACTATCAATGATAAACCCAGCCCAAAAAGAGCCTTGTCACTTGTCAGGATGGATGGCCAAAAAGAACGCCCATACCTTGAGCACCTCATTGCTGCTGGCGGTGTTCAGCTTTGTGTTATTAACCTTTGGGCCCTGGCCAAATGTCTTAGACAGATATTTCCAGGATGGCTTGATTAAAAAACGCGCCGCCCTGCATAAACCCTCGGAAGAGATCATCGTTATCGACATCGATGATACCAGCCTGAGTGCTCTGGCGCCTGTTGTTGGCAAATGGCCCTGGCCAAGGTCGGTGCACGCAGAACTTTTGGAATACATTTTAGCCCACAACCCTCGGGCAGTTATCTTCGACATTCTGTTTAGCGAGGAAGATCGTTTTCGCCCCGATGGCGACCGTTACTTCGAAGAAGTGATCGCCAGTCAAAACAATGTCTATCTGGCGGCACTGGAACAAACCCTGGTTAATCCGGCTCAGGCGCCTTTATTGGCTAGCTATCCGGCGAATGCCGGTATTGAAAAACACCCTGGGGCCAGTATCGCTCAAAGAGCTCAGTTACTTTTGCCGAAAGCGATTTCCAATGATTTTTGGCGCCTTGGCCTTATCAACCTGACCGCTGACGACGACGGCCGCAGTCGTCGATACAAACTCTATCACGACTGGCAGGGCTGGAGAATGCCAACAATGGCGGCAAAAGTCGTTTCAGACCTCTCCGTCGAGTTGCCCAATACTGCCTCTATTCACATAGCATGGGCGGGCGCAGACGCCGTTAGCTTTTCACGTTTATCCTTTGCTACTTTATTAAGCCAAGCCAGAGGCGAACAACATGCGGTGCCAAAGGAGCTGCTACAGAACCGAATCATTATCATTGGCAGCACGGCCTCGGGCCTACACGACTTGAGAGACACACCTATCTCATCTTTTCATCCCGGCTCTTTTATTCTAGCGTCCGCTCTCGACAATTTGCTGAATGGTGAGCAACTAGCGCCGCCACACAAGATTGCCAGTTTCACGGTGGGTCTTTTTCTACTCGCTTTTTGCTATCTGTTATTGACCCGGTTGTCGCTCGTGCCAGCGTTATGTGGGTCTGTTACAGCAATGATTGCCTTAGTGATTTACAGCGCGTATTCGCTGATCCAACATGACCGTATTTTCTTAACCACACCCATCTTATGTTCAATCCTGATTTTGTTAACCGCCAGTGTTCTAACAATTCATTCCAAAAACCGCGCGCGTTACCAGACCCTCATAAACAAGTTTAAAAACCTGGTAGACCCCGAAGTCGTCAAACAGATACTGGAAACCGATAATCCTGAGAGCCTGCTTGCCAGTAAGAACTGTAAAATAACGGTTTTATTCTCCGATATCCGAGGCTTTACGCAACTTTCTGAATCGCGAGCACCTACGGAGGTTGTCAATCTATTAAACCGGTATTTTGAATTGCAGCTTTCCACACTATTCGAGCATAAAGCGACATTAGATAAGTTTATTGGCGATGCAGTTATGGCTTTTTGGGGGGCTCCGATTGACTGCGATAATCAGGCTGAACTCGCTATCGCTGCCGCATTGGACATGATTGATAATCTTGAAAGTTTTAAGCAGCAATACGCTTATAAGAATTTCGATATAGGCATCGGAATACACACAGGAGACGCCGTGGTAGGAATGGTGGGCACTCCTCAGCGCTATGACTATACTGCAATTGGAGACAGTGTAAATGTTGCCAGTCGCGTAGAGGGTTTAACGAAAAACAGAGCAACACTGCTTGTGTCCGAAAGCACCATGTTAGAGACCAAGTCGCTATTTGAGTTCACCCACTGCGGCGAATTTCAAGTCAAGGGCAGATCAGAACCGGTCAATGTCTACGAGGTAAACAGGAGAGAGTAATGAAATCACTAATTGGGGCATTGCTCATCACAGCATTGCCCATCGTCACCCAGGCAGACCAGGCCGCTATCACATTGCGAGACACCTCCCTGCTGGCCGATGCCACGCAACTCTCTGCCACCATTACTCAGCTAAACAAAGATAGCCAGGTGATCTTGTTGGCGCGAAAAGGGGGATGGTACAAAGTAAAATCATCAGATCAGCAAGTGGGCTGGTTGCGAATGTTAAGTGTTCGCTTTGTTACCGTTGAAGAGGCACAAAAAGACTTTCTGGCTGAGTTAGTTGGCGAGGCAGCGCTAGTGGCACCCGCAAGCGGCGTGGCCACCGGCATTCGCGGTGCGACAGAAGAAAAGCTCGCAGAAAAGGACCATGATCCCTCTTCGGACTTAAAAAAAATCAAACACTATGTGCCAACGGAATCGGAGTTACAGCAGTTTGCCGAAGAAGGGGCGCTGACTGACCAGGAAATAGCTGATCCGGAATGAAGCCTTTGTGAGCAGTGATGCCTATCGTTTCCAAGAGGGTATAAACATGAACAGTATCAATTCGAAAATCGTTGTTATTAGCCTTCTTTTAGGCTTACTCACTGCCTGTGGCATGACCGTGCAAGGAATTGATGTGGGGCGCGTCATTGGCGCTGGCAGCAAAGCCATGGACGTTGGCGAAAAAACACAGGAAGAAGAAATTGCCATGGGGCAAGAAACCGCCGAAGTATTAATGGCAAAAGTATCTATAGCCCAGGACGATCAGTTACAGGCCTATGTCAACCGAGTAGGATACTGGTTAGTTCAGCACAGCAGTAGAAAGTCACTGCCCTGGCACTTTGTTGTGCTCAACAACCCCGCCGCCAATGCGTTTGCAGCACCCGGTGGTTATGTCTTTATCACTACGGGCATGATGGACAATATTCACAATGAAGCGGAACTGGCGGGTGTGCTCGCCCATGAGATAGCCCATGTTAGCGACAAACACTATCTTCATGCCCTTGAATCAAACTCTCGCTCGGGCCTGGTGACTGACCTCTTGGTACTCGCTCAACAATCCAGCAAAGACAAAGAAGAAAGAAGTTCAGAAAGCACTCGAATCACAGGACAATATGACAAAGTCGTTGCAGATGTATACAACCGCGGTCTCGATCGCGATGACGAATACCGGGCAGATAAATTGGGCGCTATCATTGCCGCGCGCGCCGGTTATGATCACTACGGTTTTGCATCAGTCTTACAAAATGTTGAAGGCGGAATGGTTAAAGGAAATTCTTTTCTCGGATTTTTGAAACGCCATCCAGACACTAGCAAAAGGTTGACAGCGCTCGAAGACACGCTGCTGTATCTCGATCTTAATTCAGACAGTTACCGAGTGCTAGCCTCCAGGTACGCGGTGAATAGTCGTGTCACTCCCTATTAATAACGAATGGCACTTAGAACAAATCATTAGCCCGGTGAAGGTCGTAGTCACACACGTGATGTACCCATTTAGATGCTTTAGTTGCTTGCGGCAAGGTAAAGCCGTATTCCCGTCCATCCAGCGCTTTATAGGCCTGTGACTCTATAAATACTTTTACCACCGTTGGATCTACTATGCCGCGTTTGCTTTCAGACTCCAACACCGACAGAGCTCTCTCCAGTGGCATTGCGGGTTTATAAGGCCTGTCTGAGGCGGTCAGCGCATCATAGATATCGCACACTGTCATAATGCGAGACTGGAAAGGTATTTTGTTGGCAGGAAGGTGCTGAGGATATCCGCTGCCATCCAATTTCTCATGGTGTGCACCCGCTATCGCGGTAACTCCCGCCAGCTTGTCAGTCCAGGGAATCAGGCTTAGAAAATCAATGGTATGTTGAACATGGGACTCAATTTCAAGCCGCTCTTCATCACTCAGGCTTCCCCGAGTAATACTTAATGATTTAAATTCATGTTCCGATATCAAGCCGTGTAATTTGCCATGGCAATCTCTGACCAAGTGGGATTTGATTTTCTCCAGGTGTTCGAAACTACCTTCAGGCAACATACTCGGTTCATTTGCCTGCATTATGATATCGAAATAATGTTCAAGCTGCTCACAATCAAGATGACACTGCTTTTCAATCTCCTGACGAAGCGAGGGGTTTAATCCACTTGTTGAAAGGGCTAGATTCAGCAGTTGTGTTAAGGACTGGTTTTCGATTTGGGACTTAGCCAGAGCTACTCGGTACCTTAATAATTCGCAACTGCCTGCAGACAACTTCTTGGCTTTGGTCAGAATGTGCTCGCGAACACCTACCTTGCCAAAATCGTGCAATAACGCCGCATAACGCAGCTCTCGCATCTGGTCTTCGTTAAACTTTATCTTTTTTAGCTCTGCGGTTTGCGAAGCATCAAAACTGGTGGCCACCGACTCACATAGATCTGCAACACGAAACGAATGCCCACTGGTTGTGGGGTCACGCCGCTCGATCGCAAAAACCGAGGCCTGTACAAATCCATCAAAGAGACTTTTAACTTCATCCAGCAATCGCCGATTTTCCATGGCAACAGCCGCCTGACTCGCCATTGCCTGCAACAGAGACACTGAATCACTATCAAAAGAATGCACCTGAGATGGTGTGAGCGCTGGTACCGTTAGCTTTTGTTCGGGGTCAATTTTACGATTAATGTACTGCAAAACACCCACAATTTTGTGCTGCTGATCGATCATCGGCAACACCACCATATTGACACTTCTGTAACCCATTGCCAGATCGAAGGAGCGATTAAATGTATAGGGGCTGTCCTCCGGTATTAGATAGGCATCATCAATGTTGAGCGTTTCACCTGTGATGGCACAGTAGGCTGCAATTGAGGATTTATTTAGGGCAATTCGCTGTTCTTTAAAAGGCACATCCATAGTGCTATTTCGGATCAGCTTGAATAGCAACACCGGCGAATCTCCGGTTTCATCAAGAAGAAATAACGAGGCGGCATCACAGCCAACCAGCTGTTGGCCTTCGGTTAAAATCTTCGCAAGCAAACAATCAATGTCGGATTCTGCGGATAACGCAATTCCCACCCCAATTAAACGTTCAAGGCCCTTGCCTTTGTTTTTCAACTGAACATCCAAAGACTGGCTTTGGCGATACAGATCCGTAAACTGAGATCCAAACTTCACAGCTTGTACCAGCAGATCCATATGGGGAGACTTCGGCAACAAGATAAGTTGACTGGCGTCAGGGAACTCTGCGGCGGCCTCTGCCAGCTCGTCGGGAATCAATAAGGCACATCCTTGTTTGATCCAACTTGCCAGATCATGACGATGCAGCAAACTTTGATCCAGGAGCACACAACTGTAAGATGAGCAGCCGGAATTGGTTTTAATGAGTTTTGTTTTGATGCCTGAGAGACTCAGGGCTTCAATCAGGTGAATGTCAGCGTCTTGGCCGTGAGCAAGTAACAGCGACTGGTCACCCAGCGGTGGAGCCCTGCGTTTCGCGTCTCCAGTTTGATCGACCAAAGAAGGCATGATGTACTCGTTGAGTATTATGTTTTTCGGGGCAGATCGTTAAGCATTTCCCGTCGGCAATGAATCATTTCTTTATAAGTCTGCATCATAGAGAAGTCGACGGTATCACCGACAAACTCTACATTCTCCATCTGCCGCTCTAAACTGACAATCTCCCTGATTAATTTCTCTTCTATAAAATAAGTGTTATTAAAATTAACACCGACATAACGTGCACGTGGATGTCTGGTCATAATGCTCTCCTGACTCTCCCAAACCCATTGGAAATCAAACGTTTAAGTCACTTCCGGGTTTATAAAGCGCGATTGGAATGAACCGCTAGTCTTAATAGCATAGTCGAAACCAGAAAAAGTGTTTCAATTAGCGCTATAGACGACAGCGAGTTGAGGGCGGATTTTTACCCTTCATGCGAGCGAAGAATTCCTCAGCAACTCTCAAGCCGGCATCAATGTCGTCACTGGGGGGAATAAGGGGGCCAAAAACCAATACTTTTCTTTCAAAGTCCCAGCCGATCAGCACTACAGGCACCTGGGTGGCCCGGGAAATATGTAAAAACCCCGACCTTAATTGATTGACCTTACCGCGAGTACCCTCTGGAGCCATACCCAGAATCAAGCGTTCATTGTCACGAAATGACTTGGCCATGACATCGACGACACCGTTATTTTGCTGTCGGTTAACCGGTATCCCGCCGAGACTTTTAAAGAAATAGTGAAAGGGTGGAATGAATAGCGTGTGTTTTCCCAGATATGATATTTTCACACCGAGCGCCATCACAACTGGCATTGCGACCACAAAATCCCAATTGGACGTATGGGGCCCCGCAGCGGCAATCAACTTCGGTTCATTGGGCAGGGAACCTTCAACGCCCCAGCCTCCCAGCATCCTCATAAGACACCGCCCCAAAGCACGACTGAAACGGTTTCCGTTGCGCGGAATCTGCTCGCCGATGTGAAATTCAGAAACGCTATACATGAAATTACTCTACAAATTGGATGGCAGATAGTAGCGCTTTATATTGAAATTTCAATGGCTAGCGCCAACAGGCGGCAATCAAATTGGCCGGCGCGATAGCTTTTTACAATATTGTATATAGTCCATTTTTCGAGCATAATGCGCGCCTGCCAAAACACGCAATTTGTTAACTTCTGGATGTTATATGCGCATTATTCGTTGGATAGTTGGTTCACTCATTTTATTTTTCGATTGGATAACAACCCCCAAAGGTGTTGTAAGAGCAGCGGATGCCCAGAATCAAATCGATAGAGACGCTCAAATGCTGACCCTCTATCAATATAAGTCTTGTCCTTTTTGTGTCAAAGTGCGGCGTTCAATGAAACGTCAGTCTTTGAAGATCGAAACCCGCGACGCTAAGCGCTGCGACACAGCGCGGAATGAACTTCTAGAAGGTGGAGGCCGATTGAAGGTGCCCTGCCTGAAGGTCGTGGACAAACAGGGCGACATACAATGGATGTATGAATCCTCAGATATTATTAACTTCCTTGAAGATAGGTTTCAGGCAGAGGCCGCCTGAAACGCTTCGTCAATAACGCGACGAACTTAATACAATATCTGCATCTTTCCAGGCGCGCTGAAAACGCGCCTCGATAACACTGGCAACACCCTCTTTTCCCTGAGCACTCAAGCTCTGCTTTAGTCCAAAAAGCGAATAGCCGTTTTCAGGGTTACGCCTCAAGTCTTCCCAGTAGACTACTTCCGCTTCCTCGGGCCTGCCAGCCTCCAGCAACACCGCTCCCAATAAGTGCCTAACGGGAAAATACCAGTCGGGCGGTTCGTTGTAGCGCAAGCCGTCTTCTAGTCGCACCGCTCTTTCTAAATGAGAAGCCGCACGGTTAAAGTCACCCTCAGCTGCCGCCAACTCACCCAACACTACTTCCTCTGCAATCGTTAACAGATTCCCCGCCGCACCAAAACCTATGTAGTAACCTTGATCGTCTGTTATTTTATTTCGTAGCTGTACCAGTGCGCCTAGCTCCTCCCTCGCTTTCGGCAAATTTCCTCCATGTAAATAAGCCAAACCTCGACCATAATGCCAGACACCGTTCATAAATAACGCGCTGTCTTCCGGCTTTGGATCCTCCAGCATAGCCTCCCATAAACCAAATCGCACGGTCACAAACATGGGCTGAGCACGAAAGGCTTCATATAATCCCCAAGTGTTCCCACTGGCACCCGGTGGAATCTTGCCCGCTACTTTTTGTCCCGCTTCAAGCGCAGCTTTGCTGCGCCCCTGGAACATAGCCGACCAGACTTGGAAGTGGAGATTGTGCGGATAATACGCCAGAGGATAGAGCCCTTGTGCCCGACACTGGGTGATGTAACGCTCGTCCGCTTTCACCGCAAGGGCATTGGCTTTATAAGAGTCGGCGTATCGCCCAACTCTCATATAAATATGAGAGGGCATATGCACGAGATGTCCGGCGCCTGGCATAAGGCCACCGAGAATGTCTGCGCTGGCAACACCCAACTCTGGCCGGAATGCCTCAACCGTATGGATCAAGTAGTGGTGTGCGCCGGCATGTCGAGGGCTTCTCGCTATAACTGCTTGCAGTGTTTCCAAAATGATTTCTGTATGGGGTTTTGGCGAGCCATCTTTATACCAATAGTCCCAGGGGTTGGTATTCATGACTGCGGCGGCGTATAACGTTGCTGCATCGGAATCTTCTGGATAGCGCTTAACTAAAGAGGACATTGTTTCGACATAGGCGGCATCAAGAGCGGAACGGTCTGCCACAACGCTTTCAGCGTAGCGCACCGCGAGTGCCTCAATATATGCCTTCTCTTTGGGCGACACTTTCTCTTTTAAGGCAAGGGCCTTCTGCATCGCCTGGTAAGCCCGGGGCACCACCTCGGACTGCATGGGGAGGTTTAAATTCGGGCCGAGCACCAATGCCCACCCCCAGTAGGCCATTGCATTATTCGGATCGAGTCTGGCGGCTTCTTTAAACGCTCTGAGTGCCTCGGAGTGATTAAAGCCATAAGTTAACCTTAAACCCTGGTCAAAAAATAGTTGTGAGCGAGGAACACTCGTAGTCACCTTAAAATGGTGTTTACCTAAACCCGACAGAACGGGAGCAATCGGTCCATCAGAAGCAAGCGGGTCGGCATTAAGTGCTTTTGGGTCGTGAATCTGGGCCGGTGCAACATTCGAAAATAGCACCAGGAAAATGCCAATAATCCGTATAAACATAAAACCTCCTTATTATGGGTGATGCCAGAGACAAAAAAGAATGCCTCCGAACGACAAGTTATCCCCACTCTACAACCATTGAAAGCTATTTCGAAATCAACTAGCATCCGCGGACCTCATCACCCATTCAACAAGGCTGCCAGAATGAATGCCGAACAACTGTCTCGCAGATTCTCGCGAGCTGCCCTACCCTGCTTTTTCTTTGTCTCAACCCTCTTACTCAGCGCTTGCAGCAGCTTGCAGTGGAGCACCGCATGGTCCCTTCGTGGCCTGGAGCCAACAGAGCTCAACCCCAGTGTGGTTCGCCTGATGTTAGACCTGCCAAAGGGCGCCACC
Source organism: uncultured Cellvibrionales bacterium (assembly GCA_913020395.1). Classification (GTDB taxonomy): domain Bacteria; phylum Pseudomonadota; class Gammaproteobacteria; order Pseudomonadales; family Cellvibrionaceae; genus CAJWCA01. The sequence continues at coordinate 17,794 of CAJWCA010000004.1, forward strand.
TTTGCCAACGCCACCCTGAATATGCGCCTACAGTATCGAGATGAGGAAACGGCAATAGTCGATGAGGAATTTGCACTGGACCTCGTTTCATCTGGCCGGGATTTCGGTGCAGCTAGCCTCTCAAGACAACTCAAAAACCCCATCGTGATTCAGATACCCAGCACCCATGTGAAATCAGTCCTACGATTTCAGGACTTATTTCGGCAGGAACAAGTTGACCAACGAGGAGGTTCGGCCAGCTTTGGTTTTGGCTTTAAGTTTGACCCGACTTGGATCAACACATACTGCGAAACGGATGGGCGCCCTCTCACACTGAGCGCCTGGATTCTGGTTGATGAGCTACAAGGCTATCTGCCTTTGGTCGAAAACAGCTCCCTGGCCAAAATGCTGGACCAGCAATGGCAGGGCATATGCGGCGAACACATCACGGCGGAGTAATATGATCTGACAGCACGGCAATTTGAAAAGGAAACAATTCAGCTGTCATCACGCCACCCTGAACTGCAGGGTCCTCCCTCATCAGGTTTTCTGCCTCAGCAAAAGAGGCCGCACTTAAAACGACCAGACCAAAGGTCCCTTCATCTGCCGTTTGTGTTCTCCCGGCCATTAATACCTGACCTTTACGTGCTCCTGCCTGTAAATATGCCACGTGGGCTGTGACGAGCGCGCCCTCATCTTCCGTGGGCCCCTGAGTGAGCATGCCCAAACGCACAGGATGCAGGCGATAAAGGTATTGCGATTGATTATTCATGAATTTAAGTCCGAATGAGGTACGGGTAACACTTACAGACTAGCAAGCCCTATTGGCCGACAGCAGCTATCTGAGCTTTGAGTAAAACACAGGGATAGGGTTTCACTCTATTTGGTGAAAATATTACTGGTATAATGTAAGCGCTTACATTATGCTGGTTTCAGCCCTTCTGATGAAAATGTATAGATCAAACTGAGCGGGGCCCGGGATAGGAAGGCTTCTTTCCGACAGAAAGAAATGAATCTAACTATTTGTTTTATATATAAATATTTTGCTAAATAAGGATTTCTGCGACAAGCCATATTCACTCATGGGCTGGCAGTTTGACAGTAATATACCAACATCGTAGTGTAAGCGCTTTCTCACAGCTAAAAAGCATGAATACGCAAACGGTGGCAACCGATATTCACGACTACTAGAATGACTGACACTATGACTATTTCATTGCCCACCACATCCCCCCTCTGCTCTCCGTCTTTTGTCTACGGAGTTGCCACCTCGTCCTTTCAAATTGAAGGAGGCGCAAGTGAGCGCTTACCATCGATATGGGACACGTTTTGCGACACACCAGGTAAAGTATTAGACGGTTCCAATGGCGCTGTCGCCTGCAATCATTTTGAATTGTGGGAACAGGATCTGGATTTGATCGACTCTCTTGGCGTTGATGCCTATCGTTTTTCGATTTCATGGCCCCGTGTCGTCAATCAACAGGGGGAACTGAATCAAGCGGGCATTGACTTCTATATTGGTATTCTCGACCGCCTCAATGACAAAGGCATCAAACCCTTTGTCACGCTCTATCACTGGGACTTGCCCCAGCACCTTGAAGATAAAGGTGGCTGGCTGAACAGGCAAACCGCCTACGACTTTCGCGACTATGTTGATGTTGTGACAAAGGCATTCGGGGAGCGTGTGCATTCCTACGCGACCCTGAACGAACCTTTCTGCTCGGCCTACTTGGGTTACGAAGCAGGCATTCACGCGCCCGGGCTAGCCTGTAAAACCTACGGAAAAAAGGCGGCCCATCACTTGTTGTTAGCCCACGGCTTGGCGATGCAGGTGTTGCAGAAAAACAGCCCAAATACAGAGAACGGTATCGTACTCAATTTCACGCCGTGTTACCCCGAAAGCGATTCAAGCGCTGACCGGGAAGCGGCAAATATTGCAGATGCACATTTTAATGATTGGTATATTCGGCCCGTCATGACGGGAGTCTACCCAGATCTCATCGAACAATTGCCCAGCAGCGAGAAACCTGAGATTCAGCCTGGTGACATGGATATCATCAATCAGCCACTCGATTTTATGGGTGTCAATTACTACACCCGTGCCGTCTATCGCTGCGATGATGAACACACCTTTGTGCTGGTACCACAAGATGACGCACCAAAAACCGATATGGGCTGGGAAATTTATCCTCAGGCCTTTACCGATCTATTAGTCGATCTGCACAAGAGATACACCCTGCCTCCCATTTATATTACTGAAAACGGGATTGCAGAGGCAGATACGATGAGCCAAGGCGCTGTCAACGACAGGACCCGCACCGCCTACTACAGCCAGCACCTCAATGCGCTGCACGCTGCCATTTTGCAGGGTGTTGATGTGGTAGGTTATTTTGCCTGGAGCCTTCTGGATAACTTTGAATGGGCCGAGGGCTACGAGAAACGGTTTGGCATTGTTCACGTAGATTACGATACTCAAAAACGAACAATCAAAGACAGCGGGCTCAGTTACAGCCATTTTATTAACCAAAGGGGGGACAGTGCGCCTATTAGCGCAAAAGAGCCATGTTAAGCGTCCGAGAAAAAATTGCCTATGGGGTAGGAGACACGGCAAGTAACATCGTCTTTCAATCCGTCATGTTATTTTTGTCCTTTTTTTATACGGATATCTTTGGCATTTCACCTGCGGTTGTCGGCACCTTGTTTCTGGTTGTGCGAATATTTGATGCGGTCACAGACCCCCTCATGGGCTCTATCATCGACAATACCGAGACACGCTACGGGAAATTCCGGCCCTACTTACTCTGGCTTGCCATTCCTTTTGGACTAATTAGTGTATTGGCTTTCACCACGCCTGAGCTGTCAAACACCGGTAAAGTGATTTATGCCTTTGTTACCTACACGCTATTAATGATTGCTTATACCGCCATTAACATTCCCTATTCAGCCCTGGGCGGCGTACTCACCGCCAACCCCAAAGAAAGGGTTTCGGTACAATCTTACCGCTTTGTTTTTGGCATGCTGGGCGGGCTTCTGGTGACAGCCTTTACCCTTCCTATGGTGGACAAGCTGGGACAGGGCGACGACGCACTGGGCTATCAGCTCACCATTGCCGCTATGAGCACCCTGGGTGTGATTTTGTTTTTTCTCTGTTTCGCAGGGACTAAAGAACGCATCTCTCCGCCAAAAGATCAGGTGAATACCCTTAAGGGCAGCCTGGCCACACTCTGGAAAAATGATCAATGGCGCATACTCAGTGCTGCGGCTTTGTTTGTATTAATTGGCATGGTTATGCGGGGTACGCTAGCCATTTACTACGTGAAATATTATTTACAAAGACCCGATGACATCACTCTATTCATTACCATAGGTATGATTGGCAATATTCTCGGTTGCGCCCTGGCCCAACCGCTGTCCAAACGCTATTGCAAGGTAAAGGCTTATATCACTATTCAAGTGATCGCCGCGGCCCTTTGCATTGCCAGCTATTTTATCGGACCCTCGCAGTTTGTCCTGGCGCTCGCCATGTATTTTATCTGGAGCCTGATTCTGCAAATGGGCACGCCGTTACTCTGGTCCAAAATGGCAGACATCGTGGACTATGGCCAATGGCTGTCGGGCACCCGCATAACCGGCATGGTCTACTCCTCGGTCGTATTTTTTATTAAGATGGGGGTCGCGCTCGGCGGCGCATTCGCCAGCTGGCTGCTGGCCTATTATGCTTATGAAGCCAATACGGCCCTGACAGAGGAAACTCAGCAGGGAATTCTGATTTCGTTTACACTACTGCCCTCTATCGCCTTTATTTTGGTCGCCTTGATTATGCGCCGTTATACATTGAATGACGCCAGGGTTGAAGAGATCAACAGCGAATTAATGCTCTCTAATTCTTAGGAAAGACAGGTCGAGGACACTCTCCGACGGCATGTAGGGACACTAGCACAGGTAAACAATGGCTACGATATACGAAGTATCTAAACTCGCAGGCGTTTCGCTGGCAACCGTCTCACGGGTGATGAACCAGAGCCCCAATGTCAGTGAAAAAACGCGGAAGAAAGTCAGCGCGGCCATGGCTCAGTTGGACTATCGCCCCAATTCAGTGGCCCAGTCCCTGGCCTCAAACCGATCAAACTGTGTGGGTGTATTGGTCTCGGAGCTACACGGTCCCTTCTATGGCGCCATGATCGGTGGTATCGAAGGTGAGCTGAGAAAGGCCAATAAACATATCATTCTCACCGCGGGTCACAGTGATGAATCTCGCGAACGCGAAGGCATAGATTTTCTCATCAGTCGCAACTGCGACGCTTTGATCTTGCACGTTGAGGCCGTCTCCGATCGCTACCTGACTGAACTCAGCAAAGGCCGGATACCTATCGTTCTCATCAATCGCCTTGTGCCAGACATCGAAGACCACTGCCTTTTCCTGAATAACGAACTGGGAGGTTACCTTGCCACTAAGGCCCTTCTGGACATGGGTCACAAAGACATCGCTTACATATCCGGCCCCCTGTGGAAATCCGACGCCAAAGATCGATTTTCCGGACACAAGCGGGCACTGGCAGAGCATGGTTTGAGCTGTTCACCACAAACTGTTTTTGAGGGAGATTACCTCGAGAGCGGCGGTTATGAAGGCATGGAACACTTTATTAATGAAAAGCTCCCCTGCTCGGCTCTGGCCTGCGGCAATGACGAAATGGCGACGGGCGCCATGGCAAAGGCCCGGGAACACGGCCTGAACTTGCCTGCTGAACTCTCAATTATCGGCTTCGATAACGTGCTTTTCTCGTCTTACACTTATCCTAAGCTAACCACAATTAACCATCCCATCGACGATATGGGTCACATCGCCGCTAAAGCGATTCTTAAATCTGTTTACAACATTAAACAGGATGTGATTCCCAAGGTTTTTGAACCTCGCCTAATTGCCAGGGATTCGATCATACCTCTGGAATCAACGGATACGCTTTGAGAAAGACTCTTGCGATTAGCTGCCTAATAGTCAGCGGTATTGGATTTGCAGACAGCGATGAGCATACACAAGGGCAGAGTACGTTTAACTGGCCCGGACAATACAAAGCCGCCGTCAGCCTCTCCTACGACGACGCACTCAACAGCCAACTAGACAATGTTATCCCAGCATTAAATCGTTATGGTTTTAATGCTACGTTCTTTCTTACTCTCTCCTCTCCCACCCTGAAAACCAGACTCCCAGACTGGCGCGCCGCTGCACGCCAGGGACACGAGCTGGGCAATCACACGATCAATCACGGGTGTCGCGCGTCACTGCCCGGTAAAGAATGGGTGGCACCGGAAAATGACCTCGATCAGAAAAGTATCGCCGAAATTAGTCAGGAGGTGAAAAACGCCAATACGTTTTTACATGCGATTGACGGCGAGCAGATGCGCACCTTTACACCACCTTGCATCGACATAATGGTAAAAGACGGCAACTATTTGCCCGCTGTCTCAGAGCAATTTGTGGGAATCAAGATGTTAGCGGCACCACCGGTCACTATGCAGAACTTTAAACCGCTGAACACTCCCACTTGGTTTCCGAGTGGCGTTTCTGGCGAGGCTTTAATTAACTATGTGTCGGACGCGGCAAGAAAGGGAACACTGGCAAGCATTACCTTTCACGGCGTGGGAGGAGACCACCTCCAGGTATCAAATCAAGCGCACAATGAGCTGCTGGAATATCTAGATAAACACCGAGAAACCTATTGGGTCGATACTTTTCTCAACATCAGCCAGCACATTCAAACGCAGCAGAAGTAGGTCACGCACAACGCTGTGCGTGACCTGGAAATCACTTGCCTTTTACCGGCGCAACTGCAGCCTCTTTTACTGGCCCAGCTACTGTCTCAACGACAGCCCCTATAAATTCTTCCCGCACAGCCTTGGCGATGATAGTGGGCGGTAACAAACCTTGAGCCAATATGAAATTATTAAAGGCCAGGCGATCAAATTTATCCCCCAGAGCCAACTCCGTTTCAGCCCGCATTTGTAAAAGCCGAGAGTAGCCATAAAAGTAACTGCCCGCCTGACCCGGCGCACGAATAGTATAACGATCAACCTCTTGTTTGGTCATCGCCTCTGACAACACAACTTCGTTCAATAAAAATTGCGTCGCAACTTCGGGCGTTATTCTGCCCAAATTCAGCATCGGGTCTAACATTGCACGGGCAGCGCGCAATAAGCGATGCTGCAGGGCAATCATTTGACCTTCAAGTGGCTCGTAGGGGAGCATTTCAGCCTCGGCATAAAGTGCCCAGCCCTCCACATTAACGCTGTTAAAGGCGTAGTAGACTCGCGCCAGTGAAACACCGTTTTCAAGCATTGCAGAAAACTGCAGCTCGTGACCGGGCCGGCCTTCGTGCGCGCTCAATGTATAAGCCACGGCATCAAAATTGAAATCATCATAAACAGCGCCGGCACTCGCATTGGGATTGCCTGCTGTCAGAACAAACTGACCCATTTCTCCCTTGTTACCAATAAACGGTGGCGGCAGCATATGAGGGGCGGGCTGACTGGCAGACTCTGCCTCGGAGGCCAAACGCATAATCATGTCACGTTTTGGCAGGTCAACAATCTTATTATCTGCTATCGCTTTTTCCAGAATCTTATTAACAGAGCGGTAGTGAGACTCCAAATTGTCTACAGTGATGGGTTTTTCCTTGAGCAGACGTATAACATCGCGATAGTCGCTCACCTCACTGTCTTCGGCTGCTGCGATCTGCAGCGCCAAAGCGTCCATCGCACCCCGGGTTTGCATAAAGCTGACTTTTGCATTCTCAATCAGACGCTCCGGGTCGATATCAATTCCCATGGTCTTAAGGCGATGGGCATAGAGTGGAGCGGGCAGAATGAACCCCTCTCGAGAGCGAGGCAGCACACTTACATTGAGCCAGTCAACATAGTCTTCCAACTGCATTTCCAGTTGTGCCATGGGTTTTTCATACCCTGCGATACCTCTCTCTTTGAACAAGGCATTCAGGCCTTTAATGAAAGCGGGCACCCGTTCGATAGCCTGCATCACACTTTCTCTATTTGGCCCGAGAAGTTGCTGGTCTCCCGCCTTTTGCTGAAACCTTTCCTTGGACTTCTCAGTGATGGGGGTTGAATCCGCGCCGCCTATATAACACTGAAGACGACTAAGTGCCGCTTGCTGTCGCTCGTCAGGTAATTGCGCGTCTAACAAGCGGCTTAAACCGGAAAAAATTTGGCGCGGCACATCTTCCCAGGGAACGAGATACTGCTCTTCCAGAGCCATACCGTCATTTGCCTGCTCAATGGCATCAATCAACAACTGAAGGTCTTGTTTGATATTTGAATTAGTTTCTTTGCCTAAAGCTTTCGACAAAGTCGCCAAATTTTTGTTATTTGACGCCACCACTCGGGCCTCTAGATCGAGGCTTAAATCCAAGCAGCGTGCATCGAACTCTGCCATTCCCGTTGAGCTGGCAGTCTCAGGAAAAAAATCTGCATCAGAAACGAGAATTGCACGGGTATATTCATCACTTTTTTCAACCCAGTCGGATTTATTTGCCTGGGCATTAACGGCCAGAACAGAAAAACAGATGCTGGTCATGATTCGAGATATCGGTAACATTACTTTCCTCTTTTATTAGCGGGGCAAAAACCCTTAAAAATTTCCGGTTAAACTTAAACGCAAAATCCATGGAGAATCTCGTCGATTGGATTCTCGACCAGAGAGTGCGCCATTTCTATCGCCGTCATAAAATGACCGGCTGTTAACATAGGTAAATCCAAAGAAATCTTCCACTTCTACCTTGCCAGTCATGCCTGCAATATTCTTGTGCTCAACAAAAAGGCGGTGAGCCAAAGGCCAGAGATGATCATTGACCGAGATTTGATCCAGGCGGTAGCGCCTTTCCCCACTGTTTTCTTCAATTTCAATGCCCCACGCAATATCTGTACTGGCAATGTCCTGACGAAAACTAACCCGGTAGTAAACGGGACGGTGACCGTTTTCCCGAAAATTCATCTCCCCTCCGGTAACCGGGTCGTCTACACGGCTTTCGTGAAACCTCCCCAATAGGTCCAGCTTGGCGCCTTTGATACCAAACCGATCGAGGGCAACGGTTGCGCTAATATCAATACCCACTCGATCCAGTTGATCTAGATTCCCCCTGGACTCTGCGCCATCACCCAAGGGTACAAAAGAAATAAAATCTTCTATTTGTTCAACAAAAGCTGTAACAGTAAAAATATCCGTTTCGCCGAAGCTTCTTTCATAGGCCAACTCCACGCGCCAGGTTTGATCGGGAACCAACTCAGTATTACCCCCATCATTAGTGCCCTCGTTAACGTTCTTCGAACTGGCAAAATCACTAAAACTCAACTGCCCTACTGTTTTTTCCAAACGCGTGCGAATGGTAGACTTCTCAGAAATCATTCCATTAAGCGCGATAAAACCTTTGTAGCGCACAAACGAGTCTGAACGCTTGAGGTCCTCATTTTCCGCATCAACGGAAATCTTTGAATATTCAGAGGCCACAAGAGATTGTAATGACCAACCTTGACGCAGGGGCCGTGAGTATTGAACGCTGATTTCCGCCCTGTCTTCGTTAACATCGACATCACTGCCGGCAACATCAAAAAATGCATAGCCTCCACCCGTGTCCTCCGCATAACGTGTCGAGGTTTTGAGCGTATTTTTTACCCCCTCAAGTGCAAATTCCAATGCATGATTTTTAGCTGGCTCGATCGTAAACAGCGTTCTTATGACGGCTTCAGTTTCCTTTGATTCGGTTTGCGATTGAAAAGAATAGTGGTCTCCGACGGTTTCAATTTCATCGAATTGGTTGTTTGGGAAATATTCCTCATAACGCCTAAGGCCTATGATCTTCCATGTGCCAACAGAAAACTTTTTCGAATAGTCCGCTCCGATTTCACGCTGATTATTCTCCTCTCTTGAGGCAAACAACACGGTTGAAGAAAGATCACCAAAAACATCCTGCCCTCCAGGGGGTTCAAAACGTTCGGAACCTTCCCGGTAGGTCGAGTTCACATTAGCACTAGACAGGTTTAGGTTGGCGGTCTGTCCGGCGTCACCCTGCCAGGACACGCCCAAGCCAAGCTCAAGGCCGCGCTCTGCATAGTTAGTTGTCTCGTCACGCAATTCCCAGAGAACACTCTCACCATCAAAGGCTTCTTCTACGCCCCAACTGGGGAATTCGTCGTTATAACGGTTGATACTGGCACTAAATCCCAGGCCGCTTAATTTTCCTGCCAATGAGAGTTCCGCGCCAAGATCCTTAGTGCCGTCCTCAAGCACATGTACTTTTCCTGTCCATGAGCCGCTGGCCTTGTCTGTCTCCTGATAAACAACATTCACAATGAGACCCGACTGACCCGCCAGCTCGGTGGAACCCTGCGTTAGAATTTCAATGTGTTTAATATTTTCTGCGGGTATGCGGGCCAGAAGCTCAAGAGGACCGCTGTCCTTGCTGCTCACCCGCTTTCCGTTCAATAATAAGTTTCCGGACCCCTGCCCCAACCCCCTGACGTCGTCTTGATTATTACCATTTCTGTTGCCCCCAATGAGTGTAAAGCCGGGGATCTGTCGCACCATATCACCCGCGGTTTGCGGGGCGTAACGGGAAAAGAAAGCGGGTGCATACACTACTCGACTATCCGTTGTCGTGACTAAGCTACGGGCCTCTTCGGCCCAAGCGCTATGGCTGACAATACATAAAACCGTCAGCACAGCAGACGCACTTGAGCGAAGCCCAGATAGGGCCATTGCCGCTGATGGTCTAAATGAAAATAGATTTAATAGCTTCATATCTTAAAAATCGCTGCTCAGAAGCGGTTTATGTAATAGGCTTGCACTATAGGTAGCACAACATTCAGGGTCACCTGAAAATAGACAGGGCGAGCGCTATCATAGCCAGACCGTTTTGCACGATGGCCAGTATAAATAGCGGGTTTAGAGAACATTGAGGGAAGCTGCGGTGGTTTTGTGCTCGCTCTACTTAATCAGCTAGAGCGTTAATTCCATCTTATAATCGTCCATTACATACCCAGAACCAATATCGGCAACCACCTCTCCTGTCGTCACAAAACCCAGTCGAGTATAGGCGGCAATTGAACCCGCGTTGTCTTTGTTAACGGTAAGGGAGATTCGGCTTAGCTGTCTCTCTTTGGCCATGTCCATAATGGCTTTCATAGCCGCCCGGCCAACCCCACTTCCCCGCTCGCTGTCTAACACATAGAGCTTGCTTAGAAAAAGTGTAGACTCAGACGGCTGAACGGCGAAATAGCCCAGCCCCCTGTCACCCTCCATCATTAGGTAATAAATATAATTGCGCTCTGTTATTTCTTGGGTAATGGCTGATTTGGAGTGAAAGGTGTCCAGCATATACTCCACTTGTTGCTCACCAATGATGCCAGTGTAGTGCTCGCGCCAGATTCTCTGAGCCAGCCCCTGCACACGCTCAATATCATTGCTTTCTGTGACAGGATGAAATTTGAGTTCCACAGCGCTGTTTGCCCCTCATTAATACACGTTTAGTCGAAATCGCCACTACGCTAATCGATTCCGGATTATGTTTCAATGAGTGCAGTGTCAGATCGACACTTGTTTCCAAGGTGCCTCTTTAAGTTCCCAGTTCAGCCATTCCATAAATTTCTCAGAGGGCATGGGTCGACCAAAATAATAACCCTGCCCCACATCACAGCCAATGGCCGCCACGAGCGATGCTTCCTCCTCATCCTCGATGCCTTCCGCAACCGACACAATGCCCATTTGTTTTGACAGGTTGATTGCCAGCTCAAATATCTTTTTTGCCCGCTCTTCCGCTCGCAGGCGACTGGTGAACTCCCGGTCAACCTTGAGCTCATTAAAGGGGACCTTCGAAAAGGTCTCCAGAGAAGAATAACCTGTACCAAAATCGTCAATCGAAAGGCTGAACCCCTTTATTCGTACTCTCGACATGATCATCAGGCTCTGAGCACTGAAGTTCAGACCATGGGACTCCGTTATCTCTAGAATAACTTTCGAGGGTGAGATGTCGTATTGTTTGGCCAGCGTGCTGATAAAGTCGGGAAACAGCTCATTGCGAATACAATAAGCTGAAATATTGATAGAAATGGTTAAATCCGGGCGCCCAAACGCTTTATAAGCCTTAAATGAGTGATTAAAGAGATATTCGTTAAACACCTCAATCAGAGAACAGTTTTCCAACTCATTAACAAATCGATCTGGTGTAATCACACCCTGCTCTGGATGATCAATTCTGGCGAGCACCTCTACGCCACAGACATTGCGGGTATTCAAGTCGATCTGAGGTTGAAACACACACTGCAGGTGCCCCGCCTCAACCAGGCGAATCACCTCACCGGGCCGCAGGTTCTCCACTTTTTCCCGGGGTGCCGCAGGCTGCTGCCCTTCAAGCTGCTGCTGGCGATCTGCCGCATCCTGAATCAAAGAGGAGAGCTCATCGACGCTAAAGGGTTTGGCAATCGTGCTGACAATATTCAGACCACGCATTTTGCCTGCATATTGGGCGGTACTGAGAATGGAGGCGTGCTCTCCAGACATGAGAATAACCGGCACATTGAGGCACATTCCTGTCATGATGCCGATCGCCTGTGGACCATCAATGCCCTGCAGGTCCAACTCCATAAATATACAGTCGTAATCGCCTAAACTAATTTCAGCGATAGCCTTCTCAAAGGACAAAAAACAAGTCGCTTTTAGGCCAAGGTCACCACACAGTGTGCTTATTAGCTCACAAAACCCCTGGTTTCCATCGATTACAAGAATTCCCTTCATTAAGTACATCTCCTGAAAACACCGACACCCCCTGAGTATAGAACGTCGGTGGAAGTGGCTAGGAACAAAATGCTATAAAGAACACACTCAAATACCCTCTGCCGTAGGCCAGAAAACCATAAATCTTGAAGGGGCTTTTAATAGTGGCCAGCTGGATCGAGCTGTCTAAACCCTCGGTTTGGAGGGTCAATTCTTGTCATTTTTTTCTAACTACTTTATTGTGCAGGGTGTTGGCACCCTGAAGAATCACCCTTCAATTAACCCAGTCACCCTCACTGACCCGCTTATGGCTCTCAAATTACTGATCGGTTTTACCTGCTTGCTGATTTTCAACCAGAGCAATGCCGACGTCGCCACATCGCTCCGGGACATGGAACCTTCAATCTATACCAATGCTCAGCAAAGCCTGGACGATTTAGCCGTGTTGGAAAAAGACCTCGCCAATGCTCCGCCAGACAACAAAATCTGGTTTCATATACGCAAGGCGCAAGCGGAATTTCTGTTACTGCTGTTTGACCCAATGGCCAACTCACTCTCAAAGGCCAATGCGCTGCTAACACCAGACAGCGATGAAGAGCTGAAGGTGCTTTTACTCTTTCTCAAGGGTCTTCACGCACAGAGCCAGGACTCCTTAACAATCGCCAAGGTGCGCTTTGTTGATGCACAGCGAAAAGCTGCAGCAGCAAACCTGGACCGCCTGGCGCTGCATTCAGCCGCGCAACTGGCATACACCTATACAGTGCAAGACGACCACGAAAATGCACTTTTTGTTAATAATGACGCACACTTGAAAGCCCTGAGTAGTGGCGATCATTTCATGATTGCCAAAACTAATTATGTCTATGGCGCCACCTTCCTCCAACTGAACCAATTCCAGCAATCCATCGACTACAACATTAAGGCGCTCGAGTTGTTCGAAACACTTGGGTACCAACACCATATTTCTGAGGCCCTTCTCGGTATCGCAGCAGCTTATCGTTACTGGGGTAAATTTGATGAGGCCCTTAACTATTACTCCCGCTATCTAAAGTCCCTCATGTTTATTAAGAGCGAGGAGAGCAAATACCATGCCTATCATGGCATTGCCTCCACGCTGGCCGAAATGGGTAAATGTGCCGAGGCGCTCACTGCCATCGACCGCGCATTGTCAGCAAAATCACAACAGCTGGGGTGGGATGCCGAACTCTACAAGAAGCAGGCCTTATGTCACGTTGAACTGGGTAATACCGTTTCGGCAGACACATCCTTTAAATTGGCCCAAACACTCTATGAGATACTGCCAGACCTCAAAGGCACCGTCTGGGAGATAGAAATGCTCCGAGTAGAGGCGGAGGTTGAAAAGTCTAAAGGGCACCATAAAAAGGCGCTCGCATTGCTCACGGGGTACTACGAACAAACCATAAAACTGGAAGAAAAAAACCATTCTGGTCAACTCCTGCGAGCAAGAGAGGCCCTCGAGAGCCAACGAAAAGACCTTGAAATTCAGCTATTGAAAGGTCAGCAGGAAACACAACGCCTTTTACTCGCGAGCGAAGATCGCGAAGGTTTTCACAAAAAAGTCATCGCATCCCTTTCTGCTGTTGCTCTTCTGCTCATCGGCTTATTAACGATTTCAGGATATCGAAACAACCGCCGCCTCCATGCGGCTTCGATTGCCGACGATCTATCTGGTCTTTACAATCGGCGCCATACCTTTGAGAGCCTTGAAGAAAAAATAAAATCAGGGAAAGAGACGTCAAGCCCATTATCCACACTCCTGGTCGATGTGGATGACCTTAAAGTTATTAACGATCTATACGGCTTTAACTCCGGCGACTCTGTCATTCACAGTGTGTCAAAGCTCTGCGCCGATTCAACCAGAGAATACGACATATTAGGCAGAACGTGCGGAGGAGAATTCTTATTTATTCTTCCCGACACCAGTCCGGATGACAGCGAAAAATTAGCCCTGCAATTATTGGATACCATCAAGAAGAAGATTTTCATACTGCCCTCCGGGAAGACGATCAACATCACTGTCAGCATGGGAGTTTGCCACCAAAAAAATCCAGTGCTATCGGCAGGCGAGCTCTATCGCAGAGCCGACATAGCGCTTGCCCTATCCAAAGCGCAGGGAAAAAATAGACTTAATATCGCTGAGGGTTAGAGGGGGTATAGACCGGAAGTTACGTCAACTCACTCTCCTTTGCCTGCTTTATTGCCTGTGCCCACAAGGTCTTAATCATCGACTCAGACAAGCCTTTGTCTTTCAGTAATTCTAAGGACTCCTGCTCATCCCGGGCGCCCTGGCTACACAACAACGCTGCTGTTCCCACCAACCGGCCATAATAAAGTGTTCGCGCTAGACTCCCCATTTTATTCACCGACGTTTTTTTTCTGGTCTGCTGTAAGGCCAGCAAAACGTCTTCGCCCAGTTTCCAATCCGTGGCTATAAACTTGCTCACCTCTAAAGAGTGCGACTCAAAAACTTTAACGAGAAACAGTGGACTGAGTTCCGCATTAGAATGGGAACGTTGGAAATCCGCCGCCAGTCGAAGCAGCACGGTGTAGGAAATACTGGTCAACAGACTAAAAAAATGCGCAGAGAAACTATCATAACTGCCCGTAGATTCGGCATAATGCTTCGATGCTTCGGCCGCCAACACAGCCTGCGACCAATAGAAACGCGAGAAATCTTTAAATGCCCCTTCTGGCACATAAAATACAGGGTGCATGATTGTGGCGCTCATCAGCGATCTCAAACCCTGCTCGCCCAACAGCACAACCGCTCTTTCGATACTGTCAACCGCCTTAACGCCACTGCGATAATAGGAGCTATTTGCCATTTTTATGACATTGCCGGTTAACACTGGATCTTGGCTCAGCACATTGGTCAGGTCTTTAACGCTGCTCTTATCGTCACGCATAATTCGCAACAACTGTGGCAGCAGCTGCGGCCTTCGCGGGAAATACTTTTCATTCTTAACGGACCTCGGTAATTCCTTTGCAATATTTTTTATGAGGGCCACCTGATTAGACGTCAATGGTTGCTGGAAATTTATCTCACCCAGTGCCAGTTGATACATCGCAATTTTTAAAGCCGTTGAGCGCTGGCACTGGAATACAATATCCTGACCGGAAGAGGTCTTTTCATCTCGTTCGTTTTTCTTGTTATTGTTAGTTGGCACCTCCTTCTTTTGACGTTTTAGAATAAACACGCCTAAAGCAAACACTCCGAGAATGCCCCCTGCCAGTACTCCCCATTCACTTACCGTATTCAACCGCTGTCCTCCTTAACTTTTTTGATAATTTACCCAATGGCTACATCAAAACGTTAGCGCAATCCTTACACCTTTATTTTCAACAGACGTTCTGTCGCTGGCACTGAGCGACACTGACCCTCCGTGCGCGATCATCACCTGCCGTGTCAACGCCAAACCCACCCCAGAACCTTCCCTCTTGGTGGTAAAGAAGGGAACAAAGACTTTTTCAAGTATCTCCTCTGAGACCCCCGGGCCATTATCCACCACTTCCATCACAACATGACCTCGCCGATTTATCCGGGCACTCACCTTCACCTCAGCATCTATGCGCCCAGCAAGTGCCTGTTCCGAATTTCGCAGCAAATTGATCAACACCTGTTCTATCATGTCCCCGTCGACTTCCAGGCTTAACGTCTCCGGCTCAACCATCGTTGACAGGGTAATTCCCTGTGTCTGCCAATCCGCCGACACCAGACGGGAGACGCGGGAAAAAACTTCATCAATTTTCACAAGGCCTTTTTGGGGCGCGGGCAAACGAGTCAATCTACGGTAGCTCTGCACAAAGTTCATTAAACTGTCAGAGCGGCGGGCCACCGTATCGACCGCACTTTTTATATCAGTCAGCTCCTCCAACACCTGCTCAACACCTTCAGTTCCCTTTAGCGCCTCTACCTGCTTCGTCGCGTCTTCAACCAGGTCGGTAGTTGTTTTTGCCAGGGACGCCACCGGCGTAATACTATTCATAATCTCGTGGGTCAGTACACGAACCAAGTCCTGCCAGGCCTTGAGTTGTGCTCCGTCGAGTTCGCTCTGTATGTCCTGAAGGCTGATCAGCTTCTCTACTTGATGACCAAGCGTTATATTGGTGGACGCGACCGACAAACGTTTTTCAACATCGTCAACAACAAACGTCACCAAGTGTCGATCACCGGGAGACAGGCTTCCAATGTCATGTTTAAAATCCTGGCCAAACTGACCCAGATCTTCTAGATGGCCAACCTGCGTATTGCCAAATAAACGTCTAGCGGCATTGTTGTGGATATTTATCTCGCCATCATTCTGCAGCGACACCAGCGGTACTGGCACATGTTCAACCAGCGCTTTCAGGTGCCTGAGTTCCTGTTCCTGCTCTTGCCTGGACAAACGGAATCGCTCCATAATCTCCGATAAGGTCGACCCCAATTCATCAAATCCTGCACCCTCATTTTTCATTTGAAAACGTTGGCTAAAATCGGCGTAACGAGCCGCTTCAAAAAAGCGCGTCAGTTCCGCATTGGTTTTACTCACAAAACGTAATGCTTCAATGAGTTGTACGACAACCGCCAGTAAAACTATTAAAGAGAGTGTTGGATACGATCGCTGGCTGCTGATCCATACCAACGCCAATAACGAAACCCCTAAAAGAACCACCCTCAGGGAGATATAAAAGGCAAAGCGCTTAAAGCCCATATTTTTCCATCCGCCGATAAAGTGCCGCTCGCGTCAAACCCAGGTCTTTTGCCGCATGGCTAATATTGTAGCGATGTAATTTTAACACTCGTGTAATGGTGCGTTGCTCCATTCTCTCCAGGTTGAAATCAGCAGACTCGGTTATTGCCCCATCCACTCTATCCTCCTGCGCCGCAGGATAGGTCAACTTAACTTCAGCGGGCGTCAATTGAAGATCAGACACCTCCAGCTGCGGTCCATCGGCGAGAATCACCGCTCTTTCAATGGCGTGCCTCAATGCCCTGATATTTCCCGGCCAACTGTATTCACGAGAAGCCTGAAGTGCCATTGGCGACAGGCCTTTAACCGACTTGCGGTATTTACGGGCATAGAAACCGGCGTAGAATTCTGCAATCTCTTCAATATCGTCAGGTCGATCCTTCAGTGGCGGCAGATGTATCTCCACGGTATTAAGGCGAAATAACAAATCCTGCCTGAACAGTGTCTCATCCTGCAATTTCTGTCGTGGCACATTAGTGGCGGCAACAACTCTGACATCAATGGCAACAGGCGAATTGGCGCCAAGGGGCGTCACTTCCCTTTGCTCTAGAATAGTTAACAATTTGGCCTGCAAGGAAAGCGGAATGTTGCCAATTTCATCTAAAAACAAGGTGCCGCCATTAGCCGCTTCCAAACGACCCACCCGGTCTTGCTGAGCACCCGTAAACGCCCCTTTTTTGTGACCAAACAATTCCGATTCAAACAGGGATTCCGACAGGGCACCCAGATCAACGGACATAAAAATCTCTTCGCTGCGCTGACTTTGCCGGTGAACATCGCGGGCGGCCAATTCCTTTCCCGTGCCGTTTTCACCGAGAATAAGCACATTGGCATCGGTGGGTGCGGCACGTGTGATCATCTCACTCACATCGCGCATTGCCTTGGAACACCCCAAGATTGGCTGAGCTGAAGCGCCGGAGACCTCTGCCAGTAGTTTATTGCTCTGTTTAAGGTGCTCCGCCTCAGACCGGGTCGCCCTCAATTGAGTTGCAGAGGAGAGCGTGGCTACGACCTTTTCGTTTTGCCAGGGTTTGGCGACAAAGTCTGTTGCACCATATTTCATCGCCTCGACCGCAATATCCACTCCACCGTGGGCCGTGATCATTACCACCACTGCATCGGGGTCAATTGACATGATCTTTTTCAACCAGAAGAAACCCTGCTCGCCCGTGCTTTCGCCAGGCGAAAAATTCATATCCAGTAAAATCGCATCAAATCGACTGGCGGCCATTAACTCGGGGATCGCCCCGGGCGTTGAACACGTCACGACCTCCGCAAAATGTCGTTTCAGCAATAATTTGCCCGCCATTAGGATGTCTTCATCGTCATCAACGATGAGTACTCGCCGTTCTTTTTGTGTCACCGGAATTCCCTGAAGCTATTAAAGAGTCTGTTCATTATCGTACAGCCTGTGTTCGATTTCGTACACCCTCACTGTTCACTATCGGACAGACCCGAGAAGAAACATTAAAATATACAGCAAAAACAATAACTTACGGTTGTGGCACGGGTTTTGTAATGTATTTGGCAAGTACGCATTTTAACGGATGAACAATCCACCCAGGCAGAGCAAAAGATAATGGCTAGTATCACCAACCTTGAAAAAGTGACTGACACTGTTTCCCAGCCTACACAGACACCCGGCATGGATCGAAAAATTGAAAAGCGGGGCATTGGCAAGCGCAACAAGATGATAGTCGGCGTATTGGGTGCAGCCCTTATTGCCTACCTGACGCTGGGGCAAATGTTCCAGGGACGCAGCATGACCGTCAACGGCCAACGACTGTCTATCGCGACGGTCAAGGCAGGCACCTTTGAGGACTTCATTCCTCTTCGAGGCCGAGTGGCTCCACTGAAGACCGTTTATCTCGATGCAGTACAAGGTGGCAGAATTGAAGAAATATTGCTGGAAGATGGCGCATTGATCACTGTGGGGCAACCCATTATTCGCCTCTCAAATTCCGACCTTCAACTCAGCGTCATGAGCACTGAGTCCCGTGTTATGGAACAGCTAAATGCGATGCGTGACCAGGAGTTACGCCTGGAACAAAATCGACTGGGACACAAACGGACACTCGTCGACCTGAACTACAACATTCGGAAACTTAGCAGAGACCTCAGCCGTCAAAAAGAGTTGTTCGACAAAGGCCATATCTCGCTCGCCGAGTACGAAGATTTTGTTGACCAGGTGCAATACTACAAAGAAACAAGAGATGTCACGCTGGAAAGCCAGTCTTCAGACGAAAAGCTAATGGCCTCTCAACTCCAGTTTTTTCAAAGCAAAACTATCGCGATGGAAGAAAATCTGGCTTTTGCCCGCAAGAGCCTGGACGAGCTGAATGTGCGCGCCCCAGTCGCTGGCAAGCTCTCGGGTTTTGATCTCGAAATTGGACAAAATATTACCCGCGGTACCCGTATCGGCCAGATCGACAACCCCGACTCTTTTAAATTGGTGGCCAATATTGACGAATTTTATCTTGGGCGCGTGGATTTGGAGCAGCCCGTAGCTTTAACTCACAATGGCAAGCCCTACCTCCTAAATGTCGCAAAAATATATCCCGACGTGAAAAATGGTCAGTTTGAAGTTGATCTTCATTTTAATGGCGAGATGCCAACAGGTATTCGTCGCGGTCAGACCATCCAGGCGAAGCTGACCCTGGGAGATGCCAACCAGGCAAGATTGATCCCAAAAGGCAACTTCCTCCAGGAAACCGGTGGTCAATGGCTGTTTGTGATGAACGCCGAAGGCACAGAGGCGCTACGACGCGAAGTTCGCCTGGGGCGTCGCAACAATGAATTTGTAGAAGTTTTGGAAGGTTTGGATGCCGGTGAAAAAGTCATTGTGTCCTCATATTCAACGTTCGAAGAAATGGATCGTGTTCAACTTAGCCAATAATTTATTAACAGACATAGTTAGATAAAGGAAAACACCATGTTAAAACTACACAACCTGTCCAAAGTTTACCGCACAGACGAAGTGGAAACGGTCGCCCTGAATGAAGTTAATATCGAAATTGAAAAAGGTGAATTTGTTGCCATCATGGGGCCTTCTGGGTGCGGTAAATCAACATTGCTGAATATCATAGGAATGTTAGATACACCCGCAAGCGGCCAGTATCATTTTGGTAATCAGGAAATATCATCGTTAAATGAAAGCAAACTCAGTAAAGTCAGAAAACACAACGTGGGTTTTATTTTCCAAAGTTTTAATTTAATCGATGAACTATCTGTTGAAGAGAACATTGAACTCGCCCTACTCTACCACGAGATTCCCGCATCGGAACGAAAAGAACGTGTTCGCAAGGTAATGGACAAAGTGGGCATTGCGCACCGGGCAAAACATATGCCGGGTCAATTGTCGGGCGGACAGCAACAACGCGTGGCGGTCGCCCGCGCCGTAGTTGGCAATCAATCCCTTATTCTGGCAGACGAACCCACCGGAAACCTGGACAGTGCCCACGGCCAGGAAGTGATGGAAATGTTACAGGCACTGAATGAAGAGGGCACCACTATTGTTATGGTCACCCACTCCGCCGCCCATGCAGACTACGCCCGTCGCACAATCAATTTATTTGATGGACAGGTAGTTACCGAAAGCCTGCGCGCAGCGTCCTAAGAAGATCCGAAAGGAGGAGTGAATCATGTTTTCAAGTTACATAAAACTGGCAATTCGAAACCTGCAAAAAAACAGGCTCTATGCCGCGATTAATGTATTTGGCCTGGCTATTGGCCTGACGGTCTACCTGATGGGGAACATACTGGGTAGTTATGAAAATAATCACGACAGCATGTTTAAGAACCGCGACCGAACCTACACGGTGGGCGCAGAGTTTAGCCCTGATGCCAACATCGGAGTATCGGGCACCGACGGCGTTCAAAGTG
>CAJWCA010000005.1 GCA_913020395.1 uncultured Cellvibrionales bacterium
TGGGGTTCGGCGGGTATTGAACCCGATAACTTTACAGATTCGGCGGTGTCACCTACAGGGCAAGACTATGCCGCCATGGCATTATCAAGCTGGCCCTATGGTTCAGCAGGTGAATGGAACGACATTTCAGGTCAGAATGAACTGGCCTATGTGATTGAATTTAGTAGCGCCGAAATATTCTAAAAAATGTGGAGTCTTTATGTCTGACAAGTTTTTCTTCAAAGGCCGCCCGATGAACAAACCAAAACATGTAAATCTGGCGTATAGTACAAACCGTGAAATTAAACGGGGGACAGAGGAACACCCTCTTTCCCTGACCGTAACAACGGAAGAGCGCAAGGCGGAGCTTGAAGCAATTGCGGCTGAAAATGGACTGTACACAGATGTGACGGTGGATTCCGAAGCAACTGAGAACACCGCAGAACTAGACTGCATCTTAAACAAGCCGGAAACGGTCAGTGTTGAGAAAACACCCAAACGAAATGATCCTTGCTCTTGCGGGAGCGGGAAGAAATTCAAGAAGTGTTGCGGATAGTTGGCTTCATGCTGCAGTGTTACACTGCTAAAATTCAGGCTATTTATTGCCAATAGCCTGAGTTCTTTCTTCTTTATAAGATCTATTTAATACGCCATTTCCACCTAGCGGCTAAGAGCAAAACGCACAATAGGCATAATGCCGTAAGAAATAATAGGCACAATAATTCCAACGACAACCACCACGTTCAACCACTTAATAGCGGGCAGAAAAGGCTCGACAAAGTCCGGAATGAAATAGACCAGGGGCACCAATGCCAAGAACGTGACCAAAGTATAAATGTGCTCACTGACTGCTTTATCCTGCCTGCTATTATCTTGTTTTATCTGACTATTCATACTTCACTCCTGATATTTTGCATCCGTAACTTTGGGCATTGACGAATCAGGCTGATTGACTCACCACTAGCAAATGTAAATCTTTATCAGCGTTAATTTCCATATTCATACCCTGTATCAGATCACCTTCCAGGGCATCGTGGGAGAAAGTCTCTTTATTTTCGATCAACTGACTAATCTTCCCCTCGCCAGTAATGACATACACTAATTGTTCGCCCGAAAGCGCCAGTTGTTTGCCCGCTTTTAAGTGCACAATATCGATCAGCGTACGGCTATCAAAAGTGTCTGCCTGTGAAGCGCTCCCACCATAGATTCGTGTAACGCCCTCCAACTCGGGTCTATAAAATTTATACGACGCACGTTGACCTTTGACTTCCGGCAAGGCCCACACTTGCAACATTCTGTTTCCACTCGCATCAGGGTTGATTTCATTGTGATCAAAACCTTCACCACCGGCCCGCTGCACCTGAACATCCCCCGCAACCAGGTCTTTACCATGCTCCATTGAACCTTCATGACTGACACGGCCCTCTACAATCACGGAAATCACATCTATCTCGCTATGGGGATGCATGCCAGACTCCCCTTTAGGTTTATATGTAGCGTCGGCAAGATAAACCATGTTGCCCAAACCCTCGAAGGTTTCGGGACGTTTGCGGGCGCCAAAGACACGGCTGGACGTTACTAAGCGATGCTCTTGAATCCCTGCAAATCCGCCTAAGGGCAGTGAATCTCTAGATAATACTTTCATGGCAAGCTCCGTTTGTTTGACTCTTTATGTTGTTGATGGGGCTATCTTAGAGCAAGCTAATTGTTTGAAAAATACCCATATGCTATATTCATTTTTTCATTTTCAACAACAATGACTCTCGCTATGCCTAAGACTCAAGACCTTAACGATATGATGTTGTTTATGGCGGTTATCGACGCCGGAAGCTTCACCCTGGCGGCAGACCGTTTGAACATCCCCAAAGCCAACCTGAGTCGAAAGGTCTCCCGTCTAGAGCAACAACTGGGGGTTACGTTATTAGAGCGCACAACACGATCACAACATATTACCGAAGCCGGCAGTCGTTACCTGGCTCACTGTCGCCGTATACATCAAGAAATTGATCTCGCAGAGGCCTCTATTGGCCAGATTCTCAATGAGCTTGAGGGCCAGCTTCGTGTTGGCGCATCGGTGGGTATGGGGCATGAAATTATCAAACCGGTGCTGGGTCAGTTTATGCATCAACACCCGGCGATTAACTTGCAAATGAACCTCGTCAATCGACGGGTTGACCTCATAGAGGAAGGATTTGATTTAGTCATCCGCATCGGCAAGCTAGAAGATTCCCGGCTGATAGCCAGGCATTTAGGCAAAGTGAGCAGAAAACTATACGCAAGTCCGCAGTATGTAAAACAGCAAGGTGAAATAAAAACACTTAAACATCTTGAACAAGCGGACCACCTTTTGATGAGCACGATTCAGGGTAGTGGCCGAGTGTTAGTTGGATCTGGCACAAAACGCCACGAGTTCAAGGTAGAACCAAGACTGTTAGTCGATGACTATCTAATCCTGAAACAAATGGCGATAGAAGGTTTAGGGGTGGCAACCATTCCTGACTATATGTGCCAGCGGGCGCTCGAGAGCGGTCAGTTGATACAGATATTACCCAAGTGGGGAATGCCCGACGTGGATGTTTACGCACTCTACCCCAGACACAGACTTAACATTCCTAAAGTAAACGCCTTTTTACTTTTCATACAAGAGATCTTTCAACAACGTTTAAGCACTGGGTAAAAAAGCGCTAGTAAATAAAAAACCACCTCTGACATATTTCTTTAATATAAATCCGTTTAAATCACACTTCTCAATTTTTCGAATACCAGCTAATTTAAAAGCTGGCTGACTTATTATCAATGAGGAGAATCAGCCGTGAGCAATAATCACAGCCCAATAAACTTTGAAATGAATTCCATCGCCAAGGCCTGCGCCATGGCTATCGCATTGCTTTCCACACCGGGCACATTCGCCCAGGAGAGCACACAAATTGAAGAAATTATCGTTCAGGCAAAAGGGGCGACCTACGGCAATAGCCTGGTAAGCGATGCCATGCGCAAGCAACAATCGAGCATCACCAGCATTAACTCCCTGATTGATAATCTTCCGGGCGTTACAGTCAATGAAGGCGACACCTACGGCTTTGACGATTGGTCAACCGCTATCACCATTCGTGGTTTCTCAACAAATTTGCAGGAACAACAGATTGGCACCACGATTGATGGCCTGCCAAATGGTGGTTCTAACTATGGCGGAGGTTCAAAAGCCAACCGCTTCATCGACCCGGCCAACATGGGTGGCATAGAGGTGACTCAAGGCACGTCTGACATTGCCTCTCGCTCACACGAGGCTTTGGGAGGCACAATCAACTACCTGACCGCTCAGCCTTCAGAGGCACAGGGTGTAGTAGCCGAGCTCTCCGTTGGTGAGTTTGACGCACACAGATATTCTGTGCGTTATGACACGGGTACATTTGCTAACAATACCCAGGCCTGGCTGTCTTACTCCCGTCAGGAGGCCAGCGACTGGGTAACAGAAACCGCTGAAAATGAACGAGACCACTTTGCTGCAAAAATTGTCACCGGGTTGGAGAAGGCAAAATTCACCGCATATCTCTCTTACGATGATACCCATGAAGACAACTATCAACGTGTGTATAGTGCGGCTCAATTCAATGCAAACTCAGAATCAGACGGTCTGAATGCCACCTGGTCAGGTGTGCCAAATGATGATCAGAATTTTCGTCAAGCCTGGTCAACACTCCGGGAAAACTTATTTAGTTATGTGAAAGCAGACTTCAATTTCAGCGACGAACTATCACTGGAAAGCGCATTGTATTATCACAACAACCAAGGCCGGGGAGATTGGGCGCCCCCTTATTTGGTGGACGTATCTGCCGACAACTCTGAAGTCACTGGAGGGGCCACAGTCAACGGCAACAGCCAGTTCACCGGTACCGGCGCTACGTTTACCTATGTTGATTCTGCAGGCAACCCACTAAGCTCCTCCGTTGCAGGTTGTGATGTTTTTGATCGTAACCCCTCGTGCTTTTCCAGCGACGCCATTGCAGTACAATCCTACCGCCACACACATTACGAAAAAGATCGCACAGGTGTCACACTCGACTTCACCCTGCGAACAGATCTGTTTACTTATGAAAACGAGTTGCGCGGTGGCTTGTGGTACGAAGATTCAACCCGGGATGAATCCCGTGACTGGCACAAAATTTCAGACGCCAGTGTTGGTCCGGCATTTGATGCCTCCCCTTATTATGTTCAATACAGCTATAGCTTCCCCCAGGAAACCAGCAAATGGTATCTGCAAAATAGCCTGACACTGGAGGCACTGACATTGAGCTTTGGGGTAAAACAGTTCTTTGTAGATGTTCAACGTGATGACGTGTTTGGTGACTCCTCGTCCATTCAGGCGAATTCAGATTCTGACGTATTGTTTTCTGGAGGATTGGTATGGGAGACAAACATTGAGGGCCTGGAAGCCTTTTTCGGTTATGCAGAAAACTTTAAAGCGATTGGCGACGTTTTATTGGAAGACACCGAAATAGATTTGAGCACCATTGAGCCTGAAACCTCAACCAATATGGACATCGGCCTGCGGTATATCAACGACAGGTTTCAGGCCTCTGCCACCTATTACCAGAGTGACTTCGACAATCGATTGATCTTTGTGAGTGTCGCTTCACCTGCGGGGATTGACTATCTGGGCAGCGGTACAGGTTTCTATGAAAACAGCGGCGGCATCGAATCCAGCGGACTGGAGCTTTCTTTGGACTATAACTTAAACGAGCAGCTGAGCTTCTACAGCGCACTCACCGTCAATGAAGCAAGCTATTTGGGCACAGGCAATGCCGCCCTGGACAATCAGGCTGGAATCACACCCGGCTTGGACGTATTGGGCATCCCCGATAAGCAGTTGGTGCTCGGTCTGGAGTGGGAAAGTGAAAGAATATCTACCGGAATCTCAGCCAAGTACACAGGTGATCGTTATGCCAACGCCACAAACACCTGGAAAGTGGATGCCTACACGGTTGTTGATGCCTACGTCGGCACGACTATTGATGGCATAGGCAACGGCGTTACTCTAAACTTAGTGGCCAACAACCTGTTTGACGAAGACTACCTCGGCACAATTGTTAACAATGGCGCCTGGATTGGCGCGCCACGCACTGTCTCAATGTCTGCAACAATAGATTTCTGAGGCGATAAGGGAAGCCCTTAGCAGATGCGGGCGAGCACGACGGGATAACCTGTCTTGCTCGTCCTCAAAACCCCTTTTACTCAGGTGTGGCCGCGACCTCTAACAATGCCCTTTTGGGGCCGAACAGGCTGAATAAGACGTTTAGGTACACCACAGTAATGAGCAAGCCTCAAAGTAAAACCCAAAAGAAAATAGACAACCATGTCCGCCAGGCTCTGACTTCGGCCTGTGAGCAGTTTCTGGAAGACATACCCGGCTTTCAGTGGCTCACCCATCAAGCCAACTACACCAATTTTCCAGCCAGTCTACTGGTGACCTGTGTCTTCGATTCAAGGGATAACCAACAATCTGCCGATATCGATGTGATTGTCAGGCTCATTCAATCCAAGCTGTTAAAAATTGGCGTGAAGTTCAAATCACCCAGGCAACAAATCATCTTTGATTGCGAAGAATCCTGCTCAACAGAAGACGATGGCGACTGGAATCGCCGACTAGGCCGTCGCGACAAACGCAGTGTCGCCAGCAACAGACCCCTCTAAAACAGGGGCTGTCGGGCTATTGTCGGGGTGAAGTCGTGGCCGACAACGGTGAATCACCGGCAATATCCGCTCCACAAAGCACCGAGGAATAAACATGATCGTAAGAAAGTTAAGAACCAAACGCAGCTGGTCCCAGGAGCAACTGGCCGACTTTAGTGGCTTGAATGTGAGAACCATTCAACGGGTCGAAAAGGGCCAAAAGGCCAGTTTGGAAACTCTTAAATGCCTTGCCTCGGTCTTTGAAGTTGATATAGATACTTTAACGGAGGAAATTACGGTGATTAATAAAGAAGCAGATGCATGGAAGGACCTACCCTGGTTATTCAGGGCTAATATGCTGGGCGTGAATTCAAGAAAAACGCTTATCAGGATTGAGGTGGTTTTGTTTGTCTTTGCAATTGTGATGTGGTTTGTCAGGCCCGATACAATCGGCACGCCCGTGATGTTTTTGTCGGCCTATGCCACCAGCTTGCTGACCCGCTATGGGGATAACAAGCAGGTCTGGTGAATAGGTTTTATACCCAAAGGCAAGCAACTAAGGGCCCGGTAAAGTCATTATCTCTCGGAGCCCTTTTCCTCCTTTTTTGCATTCTCCTCCGCGTCCTCTTCGGCTTTCGTTGCATCCAAATGGTGCTGCTGATCACCATAATAGTTGTCACCTGCGTGTTCCGAAGCCAAGGGGCTCAGGTAGTGTTCAGCCGTCTTGCCCTCTTTGTTCATTGCCAGCCCCGTAAGGCAGGCCTTCACGATAAAGGCACTGTTCAACACCGTTTTATAAGTGGGATCAAGGGCCGGATGAAGCTCCACAAGGTCGAAACTGACAACATTGGACTCTGCACAGAGGCGCCTCACGATGGTAATGGCTTCCCGCATATTCAGCCCACCGGGAACCGGAGTGCCTGTGGCCGTTGCAAAGGCGGGATCAAGCACATCGATATCAAAGGAGATATGAATTTTCCGACCCTCTTCGCTAGCCTCCTCCACCACTCGATCAAGCACTGCATGCCACCCACGTTTTTCAACTTCCGCCATGGTGTGATAACGCATGCCTTGCTCACGCATCCATTTAAACCCGGACTTGCCCGGCCCACTTGAGCGAAGGCCGACCTGAATATAATCAGCCGCTCGCACATGCCCTTCATTAATTAAGCGGTAAACCGGTACACCATGACCAATAAGGTGCGCGCCACCCCACCAGGCGTCGTAATGGGAATCGAAATGAATAACCGACACTTTCTCCTTGCCATAAACATCGGCCAGTGCTGCCACGTTGGGGTACTCCAGTGAATGATCCCCTCCGATTATGACCGGAACTGCCCCAGTTTGGGCAATTTCACGCACCTTTTCACGAACATGACTCATGGAGCGTTCGGTGCTGTTGTTGTCGATTGCAACATCGCCGTAATCAACAATCGTTAATACTTTTGATGCTGCAATTTGAACATATTGATCATGACTTCCTATCGGCCACCCCTGCAGTCGCATGGCCGTTGTGGCTTCAGCACCGGAGTCTCGCCAACCCGACCCCATGTTTAAAGGGGCACCGAGTATCGCCACGTCCACTTCCCCTGCAATAAGGTCTTCCTTACTCAATGCCAGAGGCAAACCTCCAAAAGTCGGAGGACCGCCTTCGCCATCGTAGCGGCCTAGCGCTATTGGCCCATTTTCTCGCTTGGGGTCCATCGACTTGGGGCGCTCTGCACGCCACGCATTAAACTCGGGTGAGCCCGTGTTAAACGGGATATTGGGTGCATCTCTACCTTCTTTATAACGAAAATGTGACACCGCGTGTTGTATCGCATTCACCCATACTTTTACATCCTCAATCGAACGTTCTTCAAGCGCTTCAATAGTATCTTCAAGTGATCCGGCGAACCTCCTTGCATCACCACTTAAAAACTCTATTTCTTCAGGGCTCAGCAGCTCAAGCTTTGGCGCAATGCTTTCGGGCAACTCGATGGATTCGGCCTTTTTTTTCCGAGGATCTTCAACTTCGAATGGATAGGGCTGGTCTCCCACTACGTGCTCAGGCGTGGCAGGCAACTCGTCAGCAAGTAACTCGTCAGCAAGCAACAAAGGACTGCCCAGAGAAATGGCCAGCACCAAAACCAATTGCGCCTTATAATTCAGGTGAGTCATTCCGTGCTCCTAGCGTTGGCCGTGATCAAGTGACAATGGATGAACGTAGTTGGGTTTGTGACCCGCTTTTCGCACTGCGATCCCAACAAGACAAGCATTCAACACCGCGTTTGCATGTGTTACTGAAAGTCTGGAGTAGTCCAGCATGGGAGCGAGGTCTGTAATCTCAAAACCAACAATCTCTTTAGCGGCACAAACATAACGTACCGTTTGGGTGACCTGCTCAATCCCGAGCCCCATTGCTTGCAGTCGTCCGGCCGCGATCATTTCAGCAGGAGCCAGAGCACTCACATCGATGGAAACAAAAAACGCCTCAGGTCCCCGGTCAACTTCTTTGCGAACGCGCTTTAGCACTTTGCTGAAACCTCTCCGCTGAATCTCGGCCATCGTGTGATAGAAAACACCTTTGTCTTGCAGCCACTGCAAAGTCTCTACATCGACATCAGGTCCCCTTAAACCGACCTGAATAGTATCCCCACCATTCACAATACCCTCTTCAAGCAACAAATACATTGCCTGCCTGTCTGAAACGGTGTGATCTTCAAATCGCTCTGCGTCTGGATGAGCACTGAAATGCAATAGACCAAATGAACCCGCTCCATGCATTTTGGCAACACCTTTAACCCCGGGATAAAGCATTGAGGTATCCCCTCCCACGATCATCGGAATGGCACCTGTGCCCGCTGTTTCCGCAATCATTTCTACAACGTGATCCACTGTTCTTTCGATGCTGATCCAATCAAAATAAATATCGCCGTAATCCACCACTGACAATATCTCGAAAGGTTTAATGAGTGACTGTATGTCCGGAGTGGCAATGGTATTCAGCGCACGCATTTGATTCGGCGCCCGCCCAGCATCCCGTCGGCCGCTACTCATGTTGTTGGGCACACCAACAATGGCAACGTCAACATTGCCGGCGATCAAATCCTCTGGCCAAATAGCCACCTTAGCACCACCAAAAGTGGGCACACCAGATTTTGGGTGCAGATAGCGATGCACGCTGAAAGGGCCAGCTTCACGTTTATCATCACGCAGCGCAGGAGGTGTGCGTAAAGCCCATACAAAATTTTTGGTTTTTAAGTTCAGTGGTGCGGCACCCATGTCGCGCTCGGGCGAATAGCTCATTTGCCGGGCTATGCCCATCAAGTCATTTATCAGCTTCTCCAAACTTTCCGGACTGCGGCTTGCGAGTTCATGTTCGAGTTGTCGTTCCGGTATGAACTTGACAGCATCACCCGAGGTGATAAAAGAGCGCTGCTCATGACTTAAAGCATTAAGCTTGTCGGCAAAAGGTTTCGGCACTACCCATTCGCCTCGCGCAATCGAGGCGGGAAGAAGGAGAAATACTAACAAAGATAAAGCCAGGCTCAGAATATAGCTCGAACTACCCACTGGCTTTGCTGGAGATACCGTAATTCTTTTCAATGACTTATCCCTTTCATTAAGACAAAGTAACAGTCTTTATTAAATCGGCAGAAGGGACTAGCTCAGTACGACAGATTCCTTTCCGCAGCGAAGGCAGGAGAACTTATGACAGAAATGTATTCAATCTATGAACGCTAGCAGGGGGTTGGGGATTGTCAAACGATCGAACCCCTCATCGCGCGAGGAAAGGCTCGTGAAACCAAAGATATACACTCCCTTACAAAGAGAGTGTGACCACAAAAACGCTGATTTTCCTTTCCAGGTCAACTATTAATTACTGTACAAACACCGTCGCGACCGCATAGCTACTATACAGCCCTTCACTGTCGATCGCGGCAATCTTGAACTCATAGTCGCCAGAATTAAGACCCGACAGCACCAGCTCCGTTGTCTGTGCATCGGTGATATTTTCCGAGTAGTAAAGAGGCTCTCCCACCTTTTTGAATAATATTTCATAGCCATTAATTTCATACAATTCAAGCGTCTCTCCGTTCTCTCGGAAGGAAGGCACAGACCAACTCAGTGTTAAGGACGCCACACTGACTTCGGCCTCGGTAACGGGTGTAGACGCCTCGGTATCAGGTGTAGGCGTCTCGGTAACGGTTGTAGACGCCTCGGTATCAGATGTAGGCGTCTCGGTAACGGGTGTAGACTCGTCGGTTCCAGCGCAATAGTTACCAGGATAACCCGCTTTCTTGGCCCAGCCTTTTAAATTTTGATTTTTGTCACAAGGGTCCCTTTCTTTTGCCTCTGCCTCGATGCTGGCAAAAGTTATCAATAAAAACAGGGAAAGAACGAAGGTCAATAAACGCATAGTTAATACCACTTTTATGCCGAGAAGAATCTGTGTTGTTGGAGGGCAGTTTATAGAGCGGGGTCATTCAATCTGTGTCTTAGCTCACAGCTTGACACTCAAAAGGACTAAAACCGGGTTTATAACGACAAGAATGAGACGCGCGTCACACTATCACCTGCGTTGATTGCCCGGCATTCAGCAGGTGATGTTCTCCTTTTCACCCGCCTGTGAGATGCTGCGGGCAGAATTTCAGCCGCGAGAGATGAGTCATGGATCTACAGGGAAAAATTATTGTTGTGACAGGCGCTGCCAATGGCATTGGCAAGGCTATGGCCCGCCGTTTTCACCAAGACAAACCAGAAAAAATTATATTGGTTGATGTCGACAAAAAAGGGCTACAGGCGCTGGCCGAAGAACTGAGTGATACAACGGTATTTGTTTGCGATATGGCTTGCGAGGACGACGTAGCCCGGTTAATTCGGGAGACTGAAGCGGCCCACGGTCGCATTGACCTCTATTGTGGCAATGCCGGAATTTTCCGCATGGGCGGTGTCGAAACCGCCAACGAAGACTTTCAGAAAGTGTGGGACATCAATGTACAGTCCCACATATATGCTGCGCGAGCCGCCCTCCCGAAAATGCTTGAAAGAGGGCAAGGTTATTTCCTCATAACGGCATCGGCTGCCGGCATGCTGACACAGCTGGGGTCTTTAAGTTACTCCATGAGCAAACACGCGGCCCTGTCTTTTGCCGAGTGGCTGGCCGTTTCCCATGGGCATCAGGGCATCAAGGCCTCGGCACTTTGCCCCCAGGCAGTTGAATCAAACATGACAGCGGGCACTGATGGCAGCGTGGCTGGCATTGACGGCATGTTGCCTGCAGCGGATGTCGCAGAGTGTGTGGTGGCCGGGCTCGCGGCGGAGCAGTTCATGATTTTGCCCCACCCTGTGGTGAAGAAGTATTTTCAAAACAAAGCCAATGACTACGAACGCTGGATTGGCGGCATGAAGAAACTGCAGGAGCAATTTAGTCAACTGGCGCCTGAAAATACCGACACGGGTGCCGATGTGTTGTAACTACAACAAACAACCAACCTTTCAATCACCTCATCTCTAAGGAAATTAGCATGGCAATTGGTGTAACGGCAAAACTACAGGTTCAAGCGGGAAAAAACGAAGCATTTGAAGGTATTTTCAAACGCCTGATGGAACAAGTTAGAGCCAACGAACCTGGCTGTACGTTTTATTCTCTGCACCAGTCCCGGGAAGATGCTCAACTGTATATTGTTTTGGAACAATATACAGACGAAGCCGCTTTGGCCGCACACGGTAAAACCGATTACTTCCGCGAAATAGGCCAGGAACTTGCGCCCTGCATGGCTGCCGCTCCGGTCCTCGAAATAATGGATACCGTATAAACCCACCCGTGTCATAACAAGTGAGCGGGTATCAAGTC
Source organism: uncultured Cellvibrionales bacterium (assembly GCA_913020395.1). GTDB lineage: Bacteria > Pseudomonadota > Gammaproteobacteria > Pseudomonadales > Cellvibrionaceae > CAJWCA01. The sequence goes on from CAJWCA010000005.1 coordinate 11,489, forward strand.
CGTGCGCTTATCCCCGATTGGCCGAATGGCGACCCTACAGTGTTTTGTTACTGCCGGGTCGGCTCGGCTTTCCACAACGGTAAGAGTTCCACCTAGTTTCTTTATCAATTCACGGTCGTAATTCATCATTTTATAACAGGCCTGTACATTGCCCGTTCCCACCAGCGAACAGTCTGCGTGTACCAAGCCGTAGCCGGTCCCGTCTTCAATACGGTCGAGTGAACAAATCCCTCTGGGAAACATTCTTAGCCATTCTTCAGTAATCGCCTCCGGCGTGCCCTGCTTGCTGCCTTTCTTTGAAAGCAAGGTTAGTTTGGCCAACAAAGTTGTGAGCAGCCAAGTGGTTACTCCGTGATGTGGCCTCTGCGCCAAACGACCCAGGAACTGGGTAATTCGATTAAATCGCTTTGCATCTTTACTGAGTTCTCGCATGATAATCCTACTAATGAGTGACTGATTTATGCGGGTATTCGTAGCGTTGGGAATACCAGAGCACTTTTCCTTCAGCCAGATTACCCATTGTGCGCCTTTCCTCACAGTGGCAAAATTGACACAATACAGACAGGATTGGACAAATGAAGTCGATAGCCATTATCACATTTGAGGGCATGTTTGATTCATCGCTATCCATCACTCTGGATATATTGCGCAGCGCCAATCAAATAGCCACCGCCCAGGGTGAGGGCAGCCTGGGCGTTGATTTTGGCCTGTACAGTGCGTCTGGCGAGCCGGTTAAAACCGCCGGTGGTCTGGTGATAAACCCACGCTCAGCGCTGGGCGATATCAAAAAGGTGGACGTTGTGATTTTGCCCGGCCTGGGCATCTCTGACGGCGAGCAGCTGAATAGGGTTCTAAAACAACAGGACGCCAATCAAATCATTCACTTTTTACGCGATCAACACCGGGCCGGCAGCACTATCCTGGGTTCTTGTTCCGCCTCTTTCTTTTTGGCCGAAGCGGGTATTTTTAGTGACAGTATGGCGACCACAAGCTGGTGGCTCGCAGACGAATTCAGGCGTAAATATCCGTCTGTAAAACTGCAGACAGAGAAAATGATTACCACAGGAAAGAACTATTTATGCGCGGGGGCAGCCATGGCCCAGGCCGACCTGATGATGGTGTTGGTCTCATCATTGTACGGTACTGTAGTTGCCAGGCAGGTTGCCAATTACCTGCTTATCGATCAGCGAGAATTTCAATCCCAATACATTATGTCAGGGCTTCTCAGTCACAAATACCCGGAGATAGAAAAGGCAGAGCGCTGGATCAGGCAGCACCTGTCCGGCACTTTCAGCATATCCGATTTGGCCGCGGCGGTGGGCATTGGCAAACGTACACTGGCAAGGCGCACCCAAGAGGCAATGGGGCTAAGCCCACTGCAGTTTGTGCAGCAAATCCGCGTAGAATCTGCCATTCATTTGCTGGAAACCACTCACAAATCCTTCGATGTCATCGCCTTTGAATTAGGGTATTCAGACGCAGCAACGCTCAGACGGCTGCTGCAACGACACACAGGAAAATCTCCTGCCCACTTCAGGCTAGCCCACACTGTTTCTTCTACAAGCCAACACTAACAGTCGGATATGGGTAAGGAAGTGCTCACTTTATTGGATTGAATAACCACTCGGGAATGAAACTTCTTTATATTCGGGTCCGCCATCAAGAGCCTTCTGGATAGGGTGTCAAATTGATTCATGCCCTCCACTACAAAGATCGCAACAAAATCTACCTCGCCGGCGGTGTAATACAACTGCTGCACATGAACCTCGCCTGTAAAGCGCTCAATGATGTCGTCCAAGGCCTTTTCACCACCACTGTCCAACACCACCTCAACGATTATCGTGGTCAATCCGGAAAACTGGTTACTGTCTAAAACAGCAACCTCTTTCTGAATCAGCCCCCTGTATTTCAATTTTTTAATACGACGCTGGCAGGCAGATGCCGACAGCCCCACCCTATGCCCCAACACTTCGGTGCTCTGGCGAGCATCGACCTGAAGCTCCTTCAACAGCGCCAAATCAAACTTATCCACGCATAAATCCACCATTAACAGCCAGATAACGCCTAATAGTAGGCGTTATTAGCGACACTTTAAAGCGCCATCGACCGGAGCGCCAGCTACAATAGCCTCAGTTTTCTAACAACAAGTTAATAGGTACTCTCATGGCACGCATTCTTTACAGCGGAAACCGCAATGCATCCAGCTGGGCTTTCAGAGCATGGCTGGCGTTAAAGGAACAGGGCATCGAATTTACAGAACAGATCATCGACATTCGCAGGCCACAGCGCTGGAAAAATCTCGATGAGATAGGTGCGTTTTCTCCTCCTGCGGCGGTACCCGTGCTGGATGATGATGGTACGATCATTTTCGACTCCATGGCCATCATGGAATACGCCAACGAGCTGGGTGATGGCTCACTGCTGCCTCGTGAGTTAAAGCTGCGCGCTAAAGCCCGTGCATTTGCTGCTTGGCAGCATTCAACCTTTTCTAGAACCTGCCCCTGCCTTTCCTTTGAAAGTGCGTTTTATGCTGACAAAAAAACACTCTCTAAGGATGAAATAGATGCAATAGAGTGGGTATACAATATCTGGGAAACCTCCATAAAAGCGTGTGCTGGCGACTATCTGGTCGGTGACTATTCGCTGGCGGACATTGCCCTGATCCCTTCTGTTGTAAGGTTCAGCTCCCACCTCCAACCGGGCGACAATTGGCCCTGCACCGCAGCCTGGATTGAGCGACTACTCGCACGGCCACACGTCAAAACCTGGATGGATGAAGCATACCAACAGCCACCCATTTATCTTCCCGGATATAGAGGAGACAGTTAGTAAGGCTTAGGGCTTCTGTGTAAACTGCTTGCAACTTTTCCAAATCCACGCCCACCACCTCGATAGTTAGCGCTGGGCGAGACAGGACACACAGACAATGAAGCAGGTCGTTATATTAGCCTCTGAACGGTGTTTACTTTCTACAGTTGCCGGCCCTATGGACATGTTTTTACAGGCGGGTGTTCTCTGGAATGGATTGCTCGGCAAAGAGCCTTCCCCTTTTTTTGAGGTGAAGGTAGTCACCATTGATGGCAACAATGTCACCAGTAATAATCAAATGCCTATTGTGCCGAACTGCGCGGCAACTGAAGTGGAACAGGCAGACCTGGTGCTCATCCCCTCTCAGGGATATCAATTCGACCCCCATAGTGAAGACTATCTGGCTCGAGTTGACTGGTTGAAAAACTGTTATGAAAAAGGTGCGGACCTTGCGAGCATTTGCACCGGTGCCTTTCCCCTCGCATCAACAGGCTTGCTGGACGGAAAAACTGCAACCACGCACTGGGGTGTTGCCAAACAGTTTAAAGCCGCGTTTCCGGCCGTGGAGCTAAGAACAGATTTAATGGTCACCGACGAAGATAGGCTTTTTTGCGGTGGTGGCCTGACCGCCGATCTAAATCTCTCCCTCTATCTCATCAACAAATATTGTGGTCGAGAAATTGCGCTACAGAGTTCACGCTGCACGCTGGTTGATTTAGACCGGGTTTCACAGCTGCCCTTTAGTGTTTTTTCACCGGAGCGAGACCACAACGACCATGAAATCTTGAATGCCCAGGATTGGATTGGTCTTCACTTCAGGGAGAACATAAACCTGGACGCACTGGCGGAAAAATCTGGCATGAGTTTGCGTAATTTCAATCGGCGATTCAAGGCGGCAACCGGCGAGACGGCGGTGAAATATATGCAGCTGACTCGCATTGAATCCGTAAAGTTTGAACTTGAAAATACTCGACGTCCGTTTGAGGAAATAGCGGTAGAAGTAGGATATGAAAACGTCAGCTTTCTACGCAGGATATTTAAAAGCAACACGGGCCTGTCTCCAACCGTATACCGGAAAAAATTCTCCCTGTCTTAAAGGCTTAATGGCCGCGTTTTGTCCCTATCAGACTTTTATTGTCCTTCCCAGTACTAACGCCAGACCTTACAACTCCGTATATTCTAGTTGACATGCCGGAGCCAGCATACGGGCCGGAGACATTCTTTGAGACTGTAAGGAAAAACTATAATGATTACCGCCGTCATTGTTGCCAGCTTAATGACCATTACTATGTGGCTTCCCTATCTTATCGCCAGCACGCTTGTTCGAGGCCAGGCATCAACAATGGCTGGAAATCCCCGCCTTGACGACACACCCATTCCCGACTGGGCCAACCGCTTAAAACAGGCCCATCAAAATGCGGTGGAAAATCTGCCAGCGTTTATTGGTGTATGTGTGATGGCGCAAATGGCCGACGTGGTAAGCCCCGCAATGATATTAGCGGGTGTGATCTACAACTATGCCAGGGCAGCTCACTATGTATTGTACGGTTTGTCGGTACCTTTTTTAAGAACAGTGTCTTTCATGGTGAGCTGGTTAGCCACTGTCTACATTGGTATTTCATCACTCATGATTCTGCTTGCTAACTAAGGGCACGCTCGGCTAAGGTCGAGCCACAGCATGCTGAGACCCACTTCGCTTTACCGCATGACATAGCGACTCAGGATCTCGGCGTATTGCCCGCTCTGCTTCAGATCGATCAGACATTCGTCAATCAGCCGAAGAAACGCTTTTTTGTCTGCAACTCTGGGTGATTGTTTAGAGAACGTGACATAATAATCGCCACTGCGAATATTGTAATCCAGCACTTTTATTTCTTTGCTGACACCCAGTCGTTTAGCATTCCAAAGCACGGTATCCCTGGTATTGACATAAACATCGATGCGCCCAGCCAGTAACATTCTCATGAGCGAGTGATTAGAATTACTGACGTGGATATTTTCGTTTTCCGTCCTTTTTTCCACATAAGACAGAAAATCCGGAGAGTACTTCAAACCCGCGAGATGGCCCAAAGCCAGGGTGTCGAAGTCGTCTATTGCACCAATCTCAATCGGGGACTTGGACCGTACAATCGGGCGATAACTTGCGGTATAAATAGGTACTTTGCCGTAATAAAGGAACTGATTGCGGCCAGGTCGATGAGAAAAGATATTGATATCCAGATCACCACTTTGAATACCCTGCCACATCCGCTTGATGGGCAAATGATTAAATTCGTATTTATAACCCGTATTGGGTAAACAGCGCTCAAGCAACTCCTTTCCAATGCCCGCAGGTTCATCGGTATTACCACTAAAGAAATAGGGTGGCCAATCATTGTCATTGACCCGAACGACTTCTGCACCCACTGCCAGCAAAGGCATACAGAGCATCAGTAAAAACAGGGGTAGTCGGGTCATAAGGGAGTGAAACCTCTATTTTTGATCTACTAATGTTCGCAAGGCCGCCACTGTAAGCCGGCTATCTAAAGCAAGTTTGACCAAAATCCTGATGTAATTCAATTATTTCGTGACCTGTCGAAATGAAAAGACCCTTCAATTCCCCCTCAGGCGGCATGGGCTGCCGCCTTTCGCTGAAAGTGAACTGTAAATCGTAGGCACACCCTCCTTCCGCTCGAGCCTCGCTTTTGCCAGATATTTTACTATTCTTGGAGAGTTCACCACTCACAGACCAAGGAGTTACTACAATGAAGTCTTTTTCTGCAGTGCCTTACGCTCTGTCTCTGCTCACCGTATTGGGCTTTTCACACACGATTTTGGCCGAATCCAACGAGGCCCTGATTGCCAAGGCTCGCTCAGCCGCACCCGCCGCAATCAGTGAAAAGGCCACCATTCTCTACAGAGGCAATGTGCTGTTTGAGGGCTCAAACGGCTGGGTGTGCATGCCAGAAACCCTGCCCGACGACAATGCACCGATGTGTAATGACAGTGTATGGATGGAGATGATGAAAGCCGTTGCCAGTAAGTCTTCCTTCTCCTCATCGAAGATAGGGCTGTCTTATATGCTGATGGGCGATGGAGGTGTCAGCAATTCAGACCCCTATCACGCAGATCACCAAAACGCGAAAGACTTTATCAAAGAGGGACCTCACCTGATGCTGATAGTGCCAAGAGCTCAACTTGAAGGCGTTACCGATGACCCCAGTTCCGGTGTTCCCTATGTCATGTGGAAAGACACCCCCTACGCCCATATCATGATTCCCATTACTGATAGGGAATAATTTCTCAGGCATAAAAAAGGCGGACAAATTTTCATTTGTCCGCCTAAAACAACACTCACTGAGGATGATTAATAGGTGTATTCCACACTAAGCCCTAAAGTCTGCCCTTTTTCCTCTGTGAAGATCTCCACACCCTGTCGCTCAATAACAACACTTTCATCCATCAAGTTCTGAATTTTAAACTTCAGCGTAAAGTTTTCCGTAGGATAATAAGAGTAGGTCAAGTCAACAGAGTTAAAGGGTTGTTCAAAGGCATCTGGCGTGCCGTTTCGACCCGCCACATAGAGTCGCTCACCAAATACGTTATAAGACAGAGTCGAAGAATGTTTGCCATCAACCGAGTCAAAACCCAGCAATAGATTGGCTGAGTAATCTGAGGCTCCTACAAAACCTCGCGCTAAGTTTGTTGGCGCGTCTGCCGCACTACCGACAAGCAGTTCGTGCTCCAGAAAAACGAAGTTACCCTGAATAAAGAAAGGCGACAAAACATCGCTAAACTGATCAAGATTCTTCAGGAACTCAAATTCCAGACCGGTCATTTCACCGCGCTCAGCGTTGAGGATTTCCACCGCCACTTTCGTGCCACCCGCGGCTTTTTCAAACTGTTCAATCGGGTTTACGATATCTTTTTGAAACAAGGTCAGCGTCAGGTTGTCGCCGCTATCAAAAAACCACTCTGCTCGAACATCGTAGTTGTCGATAGTAGAGGGAACAACATCCGGGTTGCCAAATACAACCGCTCCGGTCAAGGGTTCGACGTAGCTGGAAGAAGAGATATCCCTCAGGTCGGGCCGTATGGTTGTTTCAGCGAAATTGAATCGGAGCTGGAAAGTCTCCGCCCAAAAATCGTCGATACTGTAAGTTGCAGAAAATGCCAAATAGGTATCGTCGTCTGTATAGACTGCTTGCTCAAGCTCTTCAACATCCGTCGAGATTTGACTGGTCATATACGCCAATGGATCCCAAACCAGACCCACCTGCTGGTAATCTTCATAACGTGCACCCAGCGAGAAGCGCAAATTGTCCGCCCAGAAGACATCCAGCTTGCCAAAGTAGGCATCCACTTTAGACGCAGCGATGTAACTTTCTGAGTTACTGCCAACTACATCCAGTTTAAACCCAAGTGCGTCGTTATTGAGATTGTCATCCCCATAAATGGTGCTCAAGCTTTCACCCAGAAGAGGGTCACCGCCGGAGATGGTAGACTCAAGAGAAAACTGTAATTGTTTATAAGTTCTAACCTTTTGCCAGTAGTCAGACCCACCACTGAGTTCCAGGCGAACATTCTCAAAATCAACAGGTAACAGGGCAACAAAACCGCTGCTTTCCAGTTGATCATCCAGATCAGTGAATCGGTAATTCGCCTTGGTCAAAGCCTTTACGGAAGACGACAAGGCCAATCCGCTTAGAGGGTCAGCAATTGTTTCTGCTTCAACACTCAACTCACTGGGTATTTCTGTTGTCGCTGTGCTGTCAGAGTAATACCAATCCAGTTTAAGGCCGGTCAGTTTTGACAATACATCCAAACCACCAAAGCGCTCACGGGTAAGCTCCCCAAACTCATGGGAACCGTGAAGCTGATTAACTTCCAGCTCACGCTGTTCATAACGCACCTTGATATCGCGATCACCCACCCCCTCTGAAAGAGGACGGTTGTCATCCGCGCCAAAAGTATCAACCAAGGCCGTTTTGTCGTCGGTGTTTCGCAGATACAAACTTGTCAATTCAATGGCGTGTTCGCTGTCAAGGCGAAAGCCCGCCCCCAAATGCCCTGTCATGCTAACGTTGAACGTGGACTCTTTTTCAAATTCAACAAACTCCGTCGGATTGGAAAATTTTCTCGAAACAATGTCGACTTTTCTCCAACTCCGATCATAGTTTACACCTGCCAGCACACCAAACTCTGAACCGTTATCAAACTCCCAGAGATTTCCGGCATTCATTTGCATCGACATCTCGGGCTCGCCAGAATCATCTTCAATTGAAAAGTTCCGATTTAAGCCAGAGGCAATATCCCGATTGATCAACGCCGCATCGGCCGCACTCATGCCCCGATTTTCCGGCAAATTTCTAATCCCCTGGATACTGACATCACCACGATAGGTATCCAGGGCATTGGCCAGCTTTGCGCTCAAACCGCGGGTGCCGTCATCCTCACCCCACTTATCACTCCCGCCTCCTTGGTAACTTAGGAAATCCCCATCTGACACTGTATTCAAGCCTGTACCCACTTGAACCGAGAACACCAGGTCGTCGGGAATACCCTTGGTTTTGATATTCACCGTGCCACCACCAAACTGTGAGGGCATATCAGCGGAATAACCTTTTTGCACCGACAGCGACTGAACAATCGAAGTGGGAAACAAATCCAGGGGTATAACGCTTCTAGACAAATCAGGTGAAGGTACTTCTGCGCCATTCACCAGAGACTTGGAATAACGTTCACCTAAGCCACGCACAAAAACAAATTTGTCATCAACCGTGGTAACACCCGGCATGCGCCGAAGGGCGTCGGCAACAGTGGAGTCGCCTGTGCGGCCAATCAGCTCTGCACCGAGAATGTCCATCGACACTTCCGAATCCATACGCTGGGTGATGACATCGGCGGCTGCATCCCGCAGCCTCCCCTGCACAACCACTTCTTCCATCGTAGCCGTAGGCGGTGCAACAGTGATGTCTGCTGCGCTGACCTGCGCACTCACCACAGCGCTTATCGCCAGAGTCAGCAAACTGCAGGTAGATATTGTCAATGTGCTGCTTAGTGTGTTCGTCATTTTATTCATGATAATTCGCTCGGGCTGTTTACTCGAACCACAAACTCTGGTCGCTATTAGTTTCTTGCAGGCCGAAGGTCCAGCCAGATATCCAATTGTCATCTTCACTGACCGCACCGATGTAACTGCGACCTTCCGTAGGCACAACCGTGCTGGGGCCACCATTAATCACCATGTCGCCCACGGGCAGCGAATAGAAGCCATTTAGGATTTGAAGATTAGCGTTGGCACTGGCTGTTGGGTCTTCACCCGCCTCTGCAGTTTGCTGAGTGTCATTGCTGTTGGCATCTAACCAAGCAAGTGTTGACTGACCTTCCAGATCACTGTCAACAAGATCCTGACAAGCCACAATAGACTGTTCAAAGATCAGATCTCCGTCCAGTGCTGCCTGCTGCCCTTCGTTATCGATACGAACACAATAGTTGTAATCGTCGTCACCGAGTTTTTCGTCACCCGAATAAGCCGTAGTGATCAGCGCGTTCTGAATGGTTGGGAAGTGAGCTTCTCGAATGCGCAATCCCTGACCAGGATCGTGTGTGCCATTCTCTTCAGCAGAAACAATGCACGTCAGGTTTTTGATCGTAGCAGAGGAGTTCAGGCCCCGTGCGATCATGTCATCAATAAAGGCCTGATCTTTGGAACTGTATGAACCAATACCATCTGATTCAACACAGCGGTTGCCATCAGTTTCAGATTGAATAACCAGCGCGTAATCAAAGGTACCGATATACCCTTCATCGATATCAATTGAGTCGTCACGCACATACAGGGCAACATAGTGACTAATGTCGACAGCACCCCCAAACATTTCAACGCCATCGTCGTAAGTAGAGTAGGCCTGAATGTAATCTACCTGTGTGCCTGAACCCACCGCGTCAAACGCGATGCCGTTCAATTCGTTGCCCACATCAACCAAGGCACCGGTGTGTTTAACAATGAAGTATTCCAAAGTACCGGAGTTATCTGCATCGTTATCGCCACCATAGTTCGTTTGGCCAGCGCCGGCTTTACCTTCCGCAGCAACATGACATTCTGATGCCAGTGCCAGGTCAACGCCGCGTGTACCGGTGTAGGAACATTTGTTGGTCACACCAAATCCATTGATGATCATGCCGCCCCACTGGGATACGTCTTCAGCGCCCACGGTGCCATCTACGGCATCGCTAACCGATGTGATTGTAATGGGGTTAACCGCTGTACCAACGGCTTCAATTTGTGAACCCCGGTTAATCACGAGGTAGTCATCACTGGATTGAAACGCCAAGGTTTGGCCCGCTTCAATTGTGAGTACAGCACCGTCGCCGCCCTGGGTAATTCCCGCTGCGCTCATGTCAGCGTCACTCGTATAGTTTTGACCCACCACCAAACTTCCCTGAAAAATGTGCACACCGGGAATTGAAGGAATGGTTAGGTCAACCATCAATGGCTGATCCAGATCCACAAAGTTGGTGTCGTATATGCAGTCGCTTCCGCTAAGGAAACCTACTACCTGGCTGCCATCCATTTCATAGGATGCACAGGGATTATCAGAGTTACTACCGGTATCCGTACCGTTATTAACAACACTGTTGTCGTCACCAACGCGGTTAGACGGCGCAATGTTAATGTCGCCCCCGCCACCACCACAGGCGCTCAATACGAGCGCCATCACACTTACACTGCTTAAGGTCTTAAATTTCATGGGCTCTCGGCCTCCTGGAACATGTAGGGTTTGTGTATTTGCGAGGAGAATAACGAAGCTTTGTGACAGGTGTGTAACAGAAATAAGACAGAATTATGACGAGAAGGAGCTCGTATTGTGCGAAGAAAGTGCCGGAAGAGAATGCTTCCAGGATGAAGCGATTGAGTTATTCCAGGTGATATAACGAAAGAAAAAACGCTAACGAAGCCCTGGAGCTAATTTAAGCTCCAAGGCTTGTTAATCAAAAACGACAGCCGTTAAACCAGGGCCGCTGATCTTTTACGCAACCACAGTATTTGCAAGCCCAAGCCAACAACATAGGTCACCAGAAAGGCCAGGTAAAAACCTCTCAACAGAGGGTCTTCAATATCCGTCACAATAGGCGCATCAACCGGAAGCCGCATTAAACCGTCGGTAATGGCGGGAATCATGTGGAATAAAAAGGTACCGGTAAAACTTGTGGCCTGAAGATAGGGCGAAAGCTTGCCAAACACCTGGGTTTTCGCCGCGATGCTACCCACCAACAATGCCAATAACGTGAGAACAGCCAACCCGTGGGCAGCGCCAAAACCACCGTGTCGATATATGAACAAAGCCGTGGCCGCCGCAATAAAGGTACACACCAGGTATATTTTTCCGCTGGTCTGATTCAGCTCGATGACAGTGAATTTAGCCAGCGAATACAGTCCGCTGATGAGTGCTACGATAGCAATACCGGTATGGAACCAACCAAATAAAGAAATTTCGGGCATATCTGTGTCCTCAGGAATTGTGGTCGAGTATTAAAGTGAGCAGATGATCGCACACAATTAAATTGTGTGCAATTTAAATTTACGGTTAATACTTCAACAGATGAGGAGAAACTCCAGGTTTGATAATGCCACTCACCGCCTGTTCGCGGTGAAACGAACCGCTATCGCAGCGGCATTCCGGTCAGAAAACCATGGAAATAGTAAAGAACGAAAGTCACTGCCAGCCCAATCGCCACAACGGCAATATCCCAGCGGCGACTGACCGGTGCATGGGTTTTGCCTCGCCCGCCAATGGAGACCAGCACCAGGTCCACAACCGCAAAGAGCGCAAAGCTGGCAAAAATTATTGTGCTGGCCAGGTCGCCATTGGCCATCAAGTGCGTTCCCCCCCAGAGTGTCAGCCCCAACAACATCGGATGCCGAACCGCTCGTTTAATATTGTTGGGCAGATCTGCGGCGACCAGTAAAATAAGGGCAAGCGGCATGGTCAATAGCGTGGCTGTTCGCCCCCAGGGGACCGGCTCCCACAGAGGAACAAACTCTGTCTGACTAAATCCGTAGATGATTAGCCCCAAGCCGACTGCCGAGACAACACTAAACAGTAGCTTGTATTTCTTTTCCCCATGGCTTTCCAGCAGCCGTGCTTTCAGCGGCGTGGAAGGCACCAGGTGCATAACAAAAAACAGCGCGGTTCCAATAACGAGCAAGGTCATGGCGATTCTCTCCTCTAGGGCTGGCGTTTAAAATTATTGATGATTTGCACAAGCACTTTCGCGGTGACATCCAGGTCTTTTTGGGAAATTCCCTGGGTGATGTCGGCTTCCAGTGTCTTGAGTAATGTATCCACCTGGGTGATTTTCTCCCCCGGTTTTAGGTGAAGGTAATTCACTCGCTTATCGGTCTGGCTGGCAACTCGTTCAACCAGCCCCTGGGCCTCGAGCTTGGAGATGGCGACTGACAGTGTCGCTGGCCGCACGGCTAACTTTTCTGCCAGGTCTTTTTGAGTGATGTTTTCCTCTCCCATCAGCAGCCCTGCAATACGCATTTCTGGATAGGTGATACCAACCGGTGCAAGCCTGGCCTCAATGGCCCGCCCCATCAATCGACCAATCTGACCAAAACGGCTGAGGAGCAAACGATGGGCTTCCGAAAGGAAATTAGTTGCTGAACTTTTCATTTAGTTAGCCTAACTAACCAAATAGCAAAAAGCAATTCTTATTTTGACGCCCCCAAACAACAAACCCTCACATCGCATTGCACGATGTGAGGGTTCTCGTTTTAACATTGAATGTTAAAACCGATGTTGCGCTAAAGCTCTACAATCATGCCTTCATCCGGAGCAACACGCCCCTCGCAGACATCTGCATAGACCTCTGGCAGATTCTCCAGGCCGACAACGGTCTGCAACTTTAGCCAAGACCTACTTTTAACGGCAGTCTCTTCAATAAAAGCGGAGGTTTTTTCTTCGAAGGCCCGCGGCCCCCATTCCTTAACCCGCTTTTGTATATGCCCGGGAGCAAAAAAGAATTCACTGCGCTCTGCAATAATACCTTCATTTGCCCCTCCCTCTTCCCAGTGGGTTAAACCGACATTAACGCAGTGCTTCATGTTGTCACCCAAATGACTATGCAGCGCACCCAGCACATCGCTGTTGCCCGACATATCCACAATAACGGTGGGCCGATTGGCATCAATCTCGCTCAGTTCGTCGTAACTGATATTGGTATCGTAAAGCCCCAGAGAATCCACGAGTTCGCGGTTTCTGGTAGACGTTACTCCAATGCTGGCGGGCGCCTCGGGGTCGTCGTGCAGCGCATAAGCCAGGCCAATACTGGTTTTACTGGAGGCGCTCACCACCACAATTTGCTCGGCGCCAAACCACTGCTTGTCCTGCAAGCTGTCCCACAGGCAATAGGATGTGATAAACAAAGGAGACAGCAGCATCCGCTCATTGTCACTTTGTGTATCCTGAACAGAATCACTGCCTATCCGCCGATAGATGTTATAACCCGGCGGCAATTGACTGCGGTGTTCTGAACCGTCAATAAAACGTTCGCCGGTGACTTTAACAGGCACCATCGTTAACTGTTTAGCGGGCGGAAAGTAACCATAAATGCGATCACCCACCGCCACATCGTCCACACTGGTTTCACTGACTTGTGCAAAACCCCACACGGGAATAACTCCCCAACCTTCACTGTCGTTACCCACGGGCGGGAAAAATTGCCAATACCCCAACATATCCCCCATGGCCGCATAAGTAATGTTATTGGCGGTTAGGGCAAAACGAACAATGTCTACTCTAATCTCACCCGGGTTTAAGGGTTTGTCATTGCTCTGAATTGGCTCTTCTACCAGGCGCTGACGGGTGAACTCGTCTTTTCGTATTTGGAACTGGGTCACTGGGAAACCTCCGTTTGTGGTTAGCCTATTTCAGCCATGAATTCTTGCAGTTTGGTCACTGCGGGAATGGCATTGCCGCGAATGCGTCCAATAATGGCCTGCTTCTCTTCGTCATCCGGGGACGCCGACTTCATCAAAGTGCTGAATCCGTCCAGGCGATTATCCAATAACCATTTGGCAATCTCCGGATGCTGTGACCAGGTGTATTGATTCATCATGAACGCCGAGAACATTCTGATCCAGTCGGTATCGTGGTTGGGTAATGGCACAACACCGCAGATCGCATTTTTTTCAGCCTCATCATCATAAGCAGCTTCGATATGCGCAATGAAGGCGGCGCTGAATACCGGCTGATAGGATCGAACCGTTTGGGGTGTAATCAAATCCCCTTTAAATACTTCTGTGATTCGGGCGTTAGTAATTGCACTGGCCGAACAATCGACATGAAGCTCGTCTGGGCTGGTAGGTAAAGTGCCCTGCTCAAACACAATTTGGTCTTTCTCCAAACGCTCAACACGCCCCAGGCGCACAATGTTTTTGATACGCCGCAGCTCCTTGAGCTCCAGCTGGCTGATCGTGGCGCCGTGAAACATTTTTGGACGAACATCTCTGTCGATGCGCAGCAATACGCCGGCCGCCTCCAGGCGATCAAATAAGTCAGTCACAGATTCTGCGTCAACAATGGCCTCCATTTGCAGGGCCTGGGCACCAACGGAATCAGCAAAAAACTCAGGCGAGGTCTGGGTATTCCTGCGGTCCAGCAGCCAGGCATCCCTCGGCATGACCCAGCGAATTTCATCGGGGTTAACGCCCTGCTCAAGCAACCAAAGGCAAGCATCAATGCCTGTTTTGCCCCCGCCGATCACGGTATATCCCGCAGGCGGCACCGTCATGCGAGTCAGGTCGTTGAGTGGAATAAATTGCACACCCGGATCAATACTGAACGTTGGTGTGTGGGTTGAGGGCACCGAGGTTTGCAGGAACGTGCAGTCCACGGTCTTTTTCTTTACAGAAACGGTATAGCGTTGCCCCGTCACCATCGACTGAAAACGCCCTTCCGAGCTGTATTCACACATCGGAAAATACTGAACGCGACCTGAGTTCAAAAATTTGTGGCGCATCACCTCGTCAAAATAGGCACTCACCTCAGCGCCGGTCGCCAAATCATTCAGGCCTTTGTTTAGACCAACAGGGTCGAGCCGCCCCTTGCTCAACTCGCGTGAGCTGACGCCATAATAGGCGGAAGGTTGATGCAGGTTCACAAAGGGGTAGGCGACATTCCAATGCCCACCCGGTTTAGGGTATTTGTCGACTATCACAATATTTGCGTCGGTCTCATCCAGTAAGATATCGGCGAAAGCCATGCCGACGGCACCACTGCCGACAATTAGGTAGTCTGTTTCCAAGTGTATATCGGTCATGTTTCGCTGCACCTTTGTCTACAAATGTGTTCATTGATGGAAAGAAGCGTTATGCTGCAGTCTCACATCAACATAACGCCGTTATATTAAACATAACAGCGTTATACCCTGTCAAGTACCCAAGGCAAAATGAATCAAAACAAAGCAAAAATTCTTGAGGCAGCGTCTGAGCTTTTCCTGGAAGGGGGCACAGCCGCGTTAAGCGTGAGGGCCATTGCAAAACGGGCCGGCGTGTCCACCATTGGCATTTACAGCCACTTTGAGGG
This sequence comes from uncultured Cellvibrionales bacterium, assembly GCA_913020395.1. Lineage (GTDB taxonomy): Bacteria > Pseudomonadota > Gammaproteobacteria > Pseudomonadales > Cellvibrionaceae > CAJWCA01. The sequence continues at coordinate 26,872 of CAJWCA010000005.1, forward strand.
CAAACAGGGCATTCTGGATGCGCTTTATATCGAGGGTTTTGAGCAAGTAGCCATTGCGATGGATGTTTTGACGCCCGGCCTTACGGCGCGGGATGCCGTATTGCAGGCCAGCAGCAATTACCTGCAACTGGCCGAAACCCACGAGGCACACTATCGGCTGATTTTTGGTGAAAGTAACGGGGCCTACGCCCCCTCTAATTCAGCCAAGGAAGAAGCGATTAGAGCCTTTGCCAGCCTGACAGACCTGGTTGCCAAGGTGTTTCCGGCCCTGCCCAGCCAGCACAGCAGAGAGCAGGCCGCTGTACGGGTCTGGGCACTACTGCACGGCAGCGTGAGCCTGAAACATCACGCAGTCGCGGAACTGGTAGACATGTCGGACTGGAAGGCCCAGGCACTGGCAGGGGTGGAGATTTTCATCGATGGCCTTGACCTGGAAAAGACGCAGGAAACAGCATAACAATGAGCCCTGATAAATCGCCGGGCTCAGGTCAGCGTTTTGATTTCCTACGAATGACTTCAAACATCTGTCAAAAAGTACTGAGTGCAGGGTGACTCCACATCGGCACTTTTGTTTTCATCCGAACAAACAGCCTCAATTTGCGCTCGCAATCCGGCGAGAACCGGTGCTCTAGAATCTTGCTCAGTTTTGGACCACTCCAGTAAACTCCGATTCATTCGTTCCAGGCGACTTTTATAATTCTGCAAACCATCATTCTGACTAAGAATTTCTTGCAATACCTGGGCGCTAACAGCGCGAATATCCGCTACTGATTCCGGGCTCATGCTGACCAGACGACTCACATACCCACCACCCCAACGGGCGCGATGCATGGGCACTTTTGTGGTCTCCCAAGCTTTGCGATACCAATCCAGCGCCGCTTCAGTATTCTCAGCTTTACGCTCTATGTAGGCCATACCTGACATAAAATAATAAGGCGCTTTAGATACCTTAATGCCATGCAGTAGTGTGTTGCGTGCATCGGCTTCTAAACCAACTTCATAGTACACACCCCACAAGCTATTCACTCCCGCGTGAGTCTGGTAAGGACCCAAGGTCGCTAAAAGAGCATCGGCCTGTGCCTTGCCCCAATCTACCTGATTCTGTGCAAGGCTCTGCCCGTCAGCCAACAAAGCGGTGACCACTTCAGACCAGCCCGAGAGAATCGTTGCGCGCTTGAGCACATTGAAATCGGCATTTTCAACACCCGCCTGAAACAAATTGACGAGCTGACTTTGCAGTTGTTGCTGCCGCTCTCCACTCGCCAATACATTCACCGCGTCGGTGCCCAGATAGGCAAGTGCCGTCAAGTTGGCCTGACTCAAACTTGCATTGGCAAGCACAGACTCCACCGCACCGAGGTGTGTTTGAGCCAGTGCACTCTCTCGAGTCTCTTCCTCTTCTTCAAACCAGGCGCCAAGGGCCGCCATCTGCAAACGGCTTCTCGCCACCGACAAGTGAGCCGGGCAAGCATTGGCGATTTCATTTAATACCTTACTGACCTGCTGATCGCCCAAGGCTCGCCCTCTGTCTTGGCTCCAGGAATAACCCGCTAACAATTCCCAGTCGCTATCTGACAGCGCCTCACCTGCCTGAACGGTCGCCACTAATTGTGCCACTGGCCGCAGCGCATTCAAGGTCAGTTCAAGAACGCTGGCGTACTGTTGAATATCCATGCCTCCGGCAATGCGAGTCAACTCCTGACCCTCCGGGTTAAATACGATCACCGTTGGCAAGCCATAAATTTTGAATTTATCGGCATAACGAATGTTTTCAGCATTGCCGTTACTCATGTCTAGCGCGATAAATTGGCGGGACAAGGCGATGAATTCATCGCGAATAAAGATGGTGGCCTTCAGCTCGTGGCAATAAGGGCACCACTCCGCCCCCCAATAAAGAAACAGGGGTTTGTTCTGGGCCTTAGCACTGGCAAATGCTTCGTCGATGCTGTCTTTATACCAATGGATGCCCTCTGAGTGAGCCTTCTCTGCAGACTCGGTACTGTCAGGCCCCTCCACCGAGACAGCGGGCTCTGTGCCGCGGTCAGAGCAGGCAGCAAGTAATAGGGTAAACACAGCCAAAAAGGCCACTGAAGTGCTGCGAAACATAGGTATCCTCCATTATTTTAAATCAGAGTCTACCCCAAAAACCCTCAGAATGTGCAAACACATAACACGCCAGACTCAAGCAGCCCTGCCTCACGCCGCCATATTCTGCTAATCTCTATTTAAGAACAACATAACCCCACCTGAACAGGAAATGAGGCCGACCTCCACAATGCAAAACATCTTATTGCCCGCATTGTTGATGCTGTCACTGACAATAGGGGCGGCCCCCGATCCCAGCCAAATCACTCAAACCCTACACATTGGAATTCTCGATTTTCCGCCCAACTACTCTTGTAAAGATGACACAATTACAGGCACCTATGTTTTATTACTAAAGCAGGTATCGACGAGAGCGGGCTTCAAACACACCTTGAAATGTTATCCTCCCAAGCGGCTCTATACCGTTCTTGCCAGCGGTGAAGTCGATTTTTATATGGGCCTTAAAACTACGGAAGAATATAAAAACCGGGTTCTCTACAGTAAAGAGGCCATGAGGCATATCGAGCTTCGGCTTTACGCCGCATCACACAAAACATTACCTATCACCAAAGAACAGTGGCCCGGAAATCGATTTGTCATCCAAAATGGATACAACTACGGTGGGCTCATCACACATCTGGAAACACTGGAACAACAGGGAGAAATCATTCTACATCGATCAGCCGAACATAGTAACGCAGTAAAAATGCTTCACAGCGGCCGGGCCGATTATTTTCTAGGTTACAAAAATGCGGTCGAGACCGTCACCAAAGAAATGGGCGCACCCACACTCGACTCCCAGGAGATATACAAACTGAACCTGCACTTTTTGGTCAGCAAAAAAACACCCGCCGCAGCCGAAGTTTTACAACGCCTTGAGGCTGCCTACCAATCGATGGAAGCGCAGTAAGGCCCAACACTTTAATCGTCTCCAGCAATCAACGGCAAGCCTTTCTCAATCAGCGATTTTATACCGCTCTCACTCTGCGGCCGAGCCATATAATAACCCTGACCATCCAGACAGCCCAACTGTATTAAGCTTTTATACTGTTCAGCCGTTTCAACACCTTCAGCTACAGTAGACATTCCCAGTGATCGCGCCATGTTGACAATCGACTCAATGATGACACCGTTATCTTTTCCCTGTCCTAAACGTTCAATGAAACTCTTATCTATCTTTAGAACATCAAAGTGGAATTGGTGCAGATAACTCAAAGAGGAATATCCCGTACCGAAGTCATCCAGGGCGAGGCAGACGCCCATCTCCCTTAATCGACTCATATTCTTTTGGACAACCCCAATGTTTGCAGCAAGACTTTCTTCTGTAATTTCCAAACATAATTTTTCTACCGGCGAAGACCGCTGGGTAAACCTTGTTTCAAGCTGCGACACCAGTTTTTGTGACGATATGCCCGCGGTAGAAACATTGACATTAATTTTAAACGACTTGGGAATCCATTCTGACCAGCCAGAGACGACCTCTAAGGCAAGACCAATCACATGCTGATCCAGTAAAACAATTTGCCCAGAACGCTCCAACTCCGGAATAAATAACATGGGTGGTATTTCACCCAGCGTCTTGTGCCGCCACCGCACCAAAGCCTCTACCGCATATAACTTTCCTGTTGTTAAGTGCACCAAGGGTTGATATTCAAAATAAAATTCACCCTCAGATAATGCCTGAGGGAAATCATGGAAAAGCTTCGCAATCGTCAACTGCCGGCTGTCTGAGTTTCCTGCAGAGACGACATATTGATTTCTTCCCCTAAGTTTTGCCTGATACATGGCATTGTCGGCCTGAGAGAATAAGGCATCTTTGTTTTCGCTTCCGATCACATATTCTGCGATACCAATACTCACTGACGCGGTTAATTCAACCGAACCGATAGAAATACTCCGATCAAATGCTGAGATGATTTTCTTGGCAACCGCCTCCGCTGGCGCCAACCCAGCGGAATCTTCCAGCAGAATGGCAAATTCATCCCCCCCTAAGCGACTCAGGGTATCGGTTATTCTTATACAGCCGAGTATTATGCTGCTGACTTCAATAAGCAGCTTATCGCCAACAACATGACCATAGGTATCATTGATCTGTTTAAATCTATCGAGATCAACAAACATAATCGCCAAATGGGTTCGACGCTCATTTTCACAGGAGAGCATTGCCTGGTGAACCCGATCATTAAACAGCTCTCGATTGGGAAGATTCGTTAAAGGGTCATGTAAAGCCAAAAACTTCATTCGAATGGCAGAATTTTTTCGCTCCAGCGCGCTGCTGATATGATGGGCAACAAACGCCAGCAGCTGCTTGTCTTCGTCGTCAAAGAGAAACGACTCAGTGTAACTCTGCACTACTACAATGCCTCGATTTTCCCTGTCGCCAAAGGGCACACCCAGCCACGCCTCAGGCAGCTTTCCCTGAATAAATAAAATATTCTTTTCGATTAATCTAACAATTTCATCCCGGTAAAAAAGAGAGGGCTTATTTTCGCGCATCACGTAGCTGGTAATGGTAGGCTCATCTTGATCAATCGGCATCAGCCCGTCTGGCACACAACCTTCATACTCGTCTACGTAATAAGGAAATTCCAGCGATTGCTCATCTTCAGATCGCAGGGTAATGTAAAAGTTTTCAGCAAAAGTCAGCGTGGCAATACACCGGTGCACGCCACTGTAGAATTCCTCAAGGGTATCGGCGTTGAACACCAGCTCCGCAATTTCAAACAAAACATTCTGAACTTTGCTGCTTCTCTCCAGCTTTTCTATACTCCCCTGCAAGGCATCAACCATCATTTTCTGAGAGATTTTTACAGAGGCAATAGATGCAATCGCGGTCAAAGTATTAATGTGAGCGTCGGTGAAAAAGTGGGGTTCCGGGTGTTCGGAGTCGATTACGCCAATGAGTTTTCCGTCTACCAACAGTGGAACTGCCAGCTCTGACAGGCGGGTTTCATCGTCAACAATATAACCTTCGTATTGACGTGTATCGTCTATGCGCAATGCTACTTTATCAGCGGCGACCCGACCTACAACACCTGCACCCACCGGGATACTGATAGGATCGGCAACTTCATCATCGGAGGCACTTTTATTGCCATAGGCTGCAACCTGACGCAGTAGTTGGGCAGGTTCATCGAGTTGATAAATTACGACATCTACAAAACCCAGTTTGGCAACAACATTGCGCGCTAAATGCCACCAGACCTCTTTAACCGACTCAAGCGAGAGCATGTCAATGGCAAACTGACTGGTGATAGAGAGATGCCTGATGTCGTCTGTCGCCCCATGGTCCTCCATGTTAGACAGGATTCACGATATTACTAATCATGCTGGGATGACCGACTATACAATAAGGGAATATACTGTAATGAACTATAGACAAAGAATGTAGTTCTTCCCACAAAGCACCCCTTCAGTACAACACACTAAGGCCTCACCAGGTGGTGAGGCCGAGTAATCAGGGGAAACGACGGTTCTGGTTTTTCTCTATTGCCCTCTAATCGTTCAAGCGACTGGCGAAAAACGACAATATTTCATCGCGGGCCAGCACGGTTGGCTGCCCCTCCTCATCAATCAAATGAGAAGTGACAACGCTGTGAGGGCTCGTAACGTGTTTTTCAAAAAACGGAGGAACGTCCGAGTTGGCCGCGCTATCGGGTAATACTCGCGCGATAAAGCGGTCACCCAGCGCCTCCTCATAGGCGGCAAAACGCTGCGCCTTGCAGAACTGATCACCCTCAAACCGATAGGCCATGACCGTGAGGTCTTCCTTTTCCAAACGCTCACGAACGGCAGCAATTTCTTCCGGTGCAATCTCAATGCCGGCTGGGTCGTCCAGTGGTAGAGAAGGCTGAGAGAGCACGGGTGCCAGTACCGCAGATTCCAGCATCATTGAGAGTGCGAAATTGCCGGTAAAACACATACCAATTGCACCCACCCCCGGCCCGCCACACTCTTCATGTGCCTGTTTGGCCAGTGCTCGCAACCATTGTGTCACCGGGCTGGACCGGTTGGCCGCGAAGGCACGGAATTCTGCACTGACACAGGCCCGCTGGAATACGGCAGCGCCTTCCTCGGCACTTTGAACCGCTCCGTCGCGCCCAAAAAGTGAGGGCATGTAAACCGTAAAACCCGCATCGCGCACCCACCGACTAAAGCGGGCCACGTGGGGGCTAATGCCCGGCATTTCTGTCATAACAATAACCGCCGGACCCGAGCCCGCAACATGTACAGTTTTGCTTACCCCGTTCAGGGTAATGTCTCGGGGTGTGAAATCCTCGAGGGTATCGTCTTCATTCAAGAGTCGTATATTCATTGGGCATCTCTCATCGTCGTCGCCCTGACCGAATCATTCATTTCTCTAAAGTGCTCTTTAGTTGAATTTTGTTTCAGGGCGTACTTAGGGTAAGGAAATAACGCTTGCATCTTAGGACGAGTGTACTAAGATGTCAACATGAAGAAAAAAGACCCCGCAAAGAGAGCATCGGGCGCTTCTGGACCTCGCCAAGGCAACGCCCTTGGCAAGGCCTCCCGAGCGCAAATTGTAGAAGCCGCTGAACGGCTTTTACGAACAGATGGCTATCACACACTAAGCACACGTAAAGTAGCCGAAGCCTGTGGCATTAGTGTCGGCAATTTAACATATCACTTCCCCAACAAGGCGCAGCTGGTGGAAGCCCTGATTTCGGGCGTGTTTGAGCGCTACGAAAACCAACGGGCAGAGATTCGTTTCGACCAAAGCCTGACGCCTGAGAATTACCTGAAGCAGCTGATCAATTGGTTACTAGACGATGCGGTGGACCCCGAGACCAGCGCACTATTTTTGGAACTCTGGGTATTGGCCAAACATCACGACTTTGGTGCAGAAACATTAGAGCGATTTTACCGTACCGCCACCGGCTGGATCTGCAAAGCACTCGAGGCGTATTTCCCCCATACCAGTAACAAACAGCGCGAGTGCGCCGCCTATTTTATCCTGACACTCTCAGAGGGCTCTGTCGCTGTATTCTCCAGGCCACACCAGCGCCCCGCGAACCAGAAGGACGTGTCAAACATCGCCATTAAGGCCGTGCTCACAACCCTGTCCTAAACCCGCAAGCCGGGGAATCCTTGACTATACTATTTAATAGTTACTAGTCACCGGAGCTTAGAGCAGTGATATCAAAGGAAGACCTCGAACCCGTTAATATCTTGCTGGTAGACGACATTCCCGACAACTTGATGCTCTTAGAGCACATATTGGAAAATGATGCTTATTACCTGATAAGAGCCAATTCCGGAGCTGAAGCTTTATCACTATTAGCTCAAAAGACCTTTGCTCTGGTCTTATTGGATGTGCAAATGCCCTGCATGGATGGATTCGAGGTCGTCGAAAAAATGAGGCAATCGAACACTAATACTGCTACACCCATTATCTTCATCACCGCAGAAATGAAATCTGACCAATTTGTTGAACACGGCTACAGCGTGGGTGCCGTAGACTACTTAATTAAGCCAATCGATGAAAACATTCTTATTCATAAGGTTGCCGTTTTTGTTCAGATATACAAACAACGGAAACTCATTGAGGAAAACAATCAGGCACTCCGACAGGAGATCCAGGAGCGTAAAAAAGCCGAAACGGAAAACGTCAAACTTCATTCGCAGGTCTTACACATTAATAAGTACGAAGCGATAAGGAAGATTAGTGGCGGCCTGTCCCACAACTTCAACAACCTTCTACATGCTATCTTAGGTTACAACGAGCTCGCACTCACTGAAGCAAAAAAATTAAACAGCAAAAAGATGGAAAATTACCTGTCCAAAATTCATGGTGGCGCATTGAAATGCCACTCTCTGGTGAAAGACATGATGACCTACAATCAACGGTCATACCAAAACAGTAGCAGTACCGACTCCTCCGATGAAGACAAGCTTACGCTCAGCCAGTTTCACTCTGAACTCGACAGCATTCTCAATGAGGTCCGACTGCTTATTTCAGATAAAATTACTATTCGAAGGCAGAGTGATGTTTGTTTGAACGATATACCCGTCAGTGCGGAACTATTGAAGGAAGTGCTTCCTCCACTGTGTTTAAACGCTGCAAGTGCAATGAAAGAAGCGGGAGAAATAACAATCGGTATAGCCACATGGTGTGATGCCGGAGAATGCGTTTCGTGTTTTAAACACTTCAACGGAAAATATTTTGATCTATTTATTTCTGATGGAGGACGCGGCATCGCAAGCGGAGAAAGCAACAATATATTTGACCCCTACTACACAACAGAGGACATGGCAGAACACAAAGGGCTAGGGCTGTCTGTTGTACATGGCCTGGTGCATATTGCTGGCGGACACCTGCTGGTGGACAGCTTGGAAAACAGCGGAACCACCATTCACCTGCTATTTCCCAATGAGTCGTCTTAGGCGATGGTCGCTTTCGCAAAAAAGTGTTTAAGTAATTGATAAAATCGAGTGATATGAATCGGTTTTTCCTGCTGAAATCGATGCACCATATAAAATGGCCATTGCCGCCCCTCGCGGTCTGGCAAAACACGTAAAAGTTGACCCGAGTTTACATGTGGCTGTACGACAAACTCCGGCAATAAGGCGATACCCATATCTCGCAGCACTAATTCGATTGCACAAGGTAATGTGTTGGCTGAGGCAAAAGCCTTGACCTCAACGTCTGTTTTTTCTGTGTGCCCGCCTTCACTATAAAGTGAGAGTGTGGTGTTTTGCCACGGCGCTGGAATCCACCGGTGCTCCCCCAAACTCTCCACCGACTGTATTGTCGGTCGCTTCATCAAATATGCAGGTGAGGCACAGATTATTTCCCTGGCAGTGCCAATTGGCAAAGCCCTGTAATTACTGTCTTTCAACTCTCCCGCATATATCGCCAAATCCATATTTTCCTGGATCAAATCCTTGGGTTCGTCGCTGACTAATACCCGGGGCTCAATAAGCGGGAACTCCAGGCAAAGCTGCTGCAGTGCGGGCAACACAATGTCTTTTTCACAGGAGTGGGGAATTGTTAACGCAAAGACACCGGACGGGGCCTCTTTACTGGAAGACAGCTCTTCAAAGGCCAGATTCACCTGATCCTGCAGCAACTCCGAACGGGCGAGTAATTTTTCACCCGCCGCAGTGAGAGACATTCCCCTGGTATTGCGCGACAGCAGTTGCTGGCCGATGTTCTGTTCCAGTCGCTTTAACTGCTGACTGAGAGCGGATTTACTCATGCCTATTTGCTTAGCGGCCAGGGTAAACGAGCCTTGTTTCGCTACCTCTGCGAACATTAGCAAGGCCGGTAGCATTTTAATATTGTTCATATAATTAAACAGTCAGTTCAAATAGTGGCTATTGTAGAGATAATATCCCTCAATTACGCTATGTCAACACTAAGCCACTACGGAGATTCATCAATGAACGCCTATATTACTGTTGACCTGACACCTACCGACACCGATCAATTGAGCACCTACAGCGCACTGGCCGCCGCAACACTGGTGCCTTTTGGCGGTGAGTTTATTGCTAAAGGCCCCATTCACTCCCTGCACGGAAGCACTAACTTTCAAACTAAGGTGCTGATCCAGTTCCCGGACCGTGAAAGTGCTGAGAACTGGTACCATTCAGAAGAGTATCAAAAACTCATACCGACACGGGATCGCGGCATGGAAAGCCAGTTTCACCTGCTGGGATAAAGGGAGGAACACAGATAGGAAAAATTTGGGCGCCCTAGGTCTCGATCTCCGGCGCCAATAACCACTTCATGATTAACTTGTCTAACCTATCGGGATCTATCGGTTTACTAATATAATCACTCATTCCCGCCTCCAGGCATTTCTCCCGGTCACCTCCCATTGCGTTGGCGGTCATTGCGAGTATCGGCACCCGACTGTTAGCGCCACCGGCTCTGCCCGCTCTAATCTCCCGCGTGGCTTCGTAACCATCCATCTCCGGCATCTGGCAATCCATCAGCACCAGAGTATACGGTTTCCCGTCCGAAGCCTCTTTGAGACAGCGCAGAGCTTCGACGCCATCAGCGGCTATGTCGGCGGTGAGATTAATATCCTCGAGAAGGTTTAACGCAACCTGCTGGTTAATTTTGTTATCTTCCACCAACAGAATCCTGGCATTTTCTGGCCAGTCCGGAATCCCCCCTTCATCGGTATCACTCAAACCATTCACGTAATGTTGAGTGATTAATGGTTTTGCCTGCTGTAATAACTTTCCGTCATCGGCGAGCACTGACAGCGCAGCAAAAAGATCCGAGGCAGTTGCTGGCTTGGGGAAATACCCCTGGAAACCGAGCTCAGAGAAATACTGTGCATCACCTCGACTAGTAATTGAGCTCATTATTACGAGCTTCATGTTTTTGAACTCAGGGGTCGATTTTAATT
>CAJWCA010000006.1 GCA_913020395.1 uncultured Cellvibrionales bacterium
AATTTGTTTGCTGGGCTAGGTGGGTGCCGCTAAACATTAACTTTCTACAAACAGTTCCCACTCTTCTTTTGGTACGGGTTCAGTCACCAGACTGACGAGGACCAAGGTGCTAACGGCAACCAAGACAGATGGAATGGCAATGTAGTCTGTGCTCAACGGGAACCAAGATGCCAATAAACCATCCGAGGCCGTGGCCCCTTCATACACTTTGTTCATTACCGTGACAAACACGACCGTAGACATGCCCGCGGCTATAGAGGCGACGCCACCCGCTCGGGTCACCCCTTTCCAAAAGAAGGCGGCAATCAATACCGGCGCCAGAGACGCACCAATCATGGTGTAGGAGATCAAGGCCATTTCGAGAATGGTTTCGAACTGGCTCATCATAATATAAGCCAGCACGCCGATACCCACCGTGCTAGCCCGTTGAATAAGGACTAACTGCTTTGAGCTTGCCTGCTTAAAGAAAAACAGTTGAAAGAAATCACGTGTGACATTGGTTGACGTCACCATCAAAAAGGTATTGCCTGTGGAGATAATAATGGCAACACCGGCGGCTAACAGCAGCGCGCCCACAATGGCGGGCAGTTGCTCGTAGCCAATGCGCAAAATAATTTCCTCGGCCATGGCGCGATTGATGCTGCCATCCATGTGAAAAAATCTGGGGTCATCGGCGTAAATGGCAAAACCGACCAAGGCGATAGTCATCATCAGAAGCTCAATCACGACCACGCCGGTGAACATACCGATAACGGCCTTTTTTGCGCTGTGTTCGTCTTTAGCTGAGGCGAATTTCTGATAGACACTACTTTCACTCACCAACAACAAAAAGGTGGGCAGGATAATGCCCATCATCCAAAGGGCATCGTGCCCACCGGTGATCGACAGGTGGTCCGGACTGTGGGATTGAATAGTGGAGATGACGGCATCAACCCCACCGTGAGAGGAGATGGCAAAGGGCAGGGTGATGATCATGGCGATCAGCATAACCAGGCCGTTGAAAATATCGATGGAAATAACCGAGACCATGCCCGCCAATACGGTGAAGCCCACAATCAGGCAGGCGGCGATCAGCATGCCGGTCTCAGGGCTGACAGCCCCTTCAGTGAGAATGCTGACAAAGCGGCCGCCACCTTTGAACTGGTAACCTGCGATCACCATGTAGGCCACGATGATCGTCACCGTGCCTAACATACGTGCAGCCCGGCCATAACGTTTGTCTAGCAAATCCGTCAATGTGTATTGCGCAATCTTACGCACTTTGGCGGCCAGAAAATAAATGACAATTATGCCGATCCAGGCGCCGGCGGAGAACCACAGTTCTGAGACGCCGGTTCTGAAGGTAAGGCCCGCTGTACCAAATAAACTACCCGAGCCAATCCAGGTGCAGACAAGGGTCGCCACCAGAAAGTGAACCGGCACATTGCGTCCGGCAATCATGAAATCATCTGAGGTTTTAACAGACCGGCTTTTATAGAGACTGATGCCGATCAGCAAGCAGACATAGGCCACGACTACAACAGTATAAATCACGATTTTCCCCCGAGGACAGACATGTCGGTTTTATTAGAATTTGGCGCTAGGATAGCACTACCGAAAGTTGAAATCGAAGTGGTTTAGGGGGAATTTTAAGTGAGGCGAGATATTATCTGCTGATCTGGTGCGAAATACGCTATTTCTACGATAGGCCCGTTCAGCGAGGTCGCTCCATTCCTTGGAGCTGTGCCAATGCCCCCTAAAGAACAGCCATTACATTGTAAGAGATGCCTGCGGGCGTTCTGAACCCCTGTGAAACAGAAACCAGTTCGTTGAGCCACTGGTATCGCTCGTCCGAGGTTTCAAACATAATCAGGTTCCTCAGGTAGTAGTCGTCTTTGTCGACCTCTGTGCATTTTTCTGCCGAGAGCACTTGCTGCTGAAGGTGTGCTGGAATGACCCAGCGACCTTTGTAATGCATGTAAATCAGAGCTTTGTCATCAGTCTCAAGGCAAGCCCTGACATCCAGCGTTAGGGAGCCGTCCGGGTGAAGCAGCAACCAGTCTCCACCGCTGGGTTTCAGTGTGCCATTAAGTTTCTCACCCTCAAAAAAGCCGCTCTCAACATCAAAGATCATACGGTGCCCCACATGACTTTTACCAATATTCAGAGGCTGTTTCAGGGTGACATGCATGTCAAATAAGGGGCGGGTTTTTAGTGCGATTGTGTTCATAGAGGGTGTCCAGTTTGATTACTTTTCAGTGGTTATTTCGTTTAGGAGAGCTTTCGAAGCCTGTATTAACTCCTGGGGGCTAACGCCCGATTGCCGGCAGATCATTCCCGTATCCAGAGAAAAGACCTCTTTTGCTACGCGACTTTGCTCAAGGTGGAATTCAATAAAAACGGGTAGTGTGATCCTGGGGCAGGTCTTCTCTGGAATGTTCAGGGTTAGAGAGACCTGTCCGGTCCCGAGCAAAATGTTACCGTTAATGGCGTGTTGATCCAGGCTAACTTCGTAGTCGGGGAATAAACCAAAAAACACCCTGAGTTGGCGCTCTATCTCGGCGGTGCCCTTTGCGCTGGAGTTGAAACTTGGAGCAATCATTTCTGCATTAGTGTGGTAAATAGCCAGAGCGGCAGGTATGTCCTGTTGGCTTTTGGCTTTTGCCAGTTCGTTCACTATGGCTAGGGTCTTGGCATCGTTGTTCATTTTCGTTTCTCTGTGTAAGTCATGAGAGGGCATAGTTTAGGGTTACTGCCGCTGAATGAAGAGGGTCGTTTTTGACCTCTTAAAGGCTGAATTGTATGCTGTTGGCTTGTAGACTTATTGGCCTTTAAGCCGTTTAATTGGCCCTGAATGCCTCGGGCCGCAAGGTGGGGGCGACTCGAATAGAAAGGGGGTTTAAAGGTGGCGATAGAGGGCAAACAATCGGAGAACACGCTGTGATTACGGTAGGGGTTTTGGTGAGCGACCGCTGTCAGGCATCCAGTGTCTTTACGGTGACTGATGTAATCATTGCAGCGAATTTCATGCTGGAGCAATACTTCGAAGGGGCTGCTCCTCTGTTTGAGTACCAACTCATTGGACCGAAGGCCCGTGTCAAAGCTTATAACGGCTGCGACATTGGCCCGCTGGTTAAAATCAAAGAGTGTGAGCGGCCAGACATCGTGATTTTACCCGGGGCATTCGAATCAGTTTTAACGCCGGCACACACCCACTCACTTTTGAGTAAGTTGGAGGGGGTCTTCCCCACCTTAAAAACATGGCACAGTGAGGGAACTGTTATTGCCAGCATTTGCACGGGCAACTTCATACTGGCAGCAGCGCAAATTCCTTCGGGCCGAACATTGACCTGTCACTGGGCCTCAGAAAAAACGGCCAGGCAATTGTTTCCAGATGAATCCTTTGATACCGACAAGTTGTTAGTCGATCATGGCGACGTTGTCAGTGCTGGAGGGGCGATGGCAGTATCGCAATTGGTTTTGTATTTGATTTCTCGATTCCATAGCAGAGAGTTGGCTTTGGCAACGGGAAAGTTGATGATGATTGAATTAAACCTTGATCATCAAAGTCGTTTTGCCCTGTTCAGTCCGAGGAAAAATCATAAAGACCCTCTTGTCGCCAAGTTGCAAGTAAAAATTGAGTCTGCCTATCAAAAGGCCCTGAACCTTGAGGCGTTTGCTCGTGATGAGGGTATCGGTGAACGGCAACTTGCCCGTCGGTTTAAACAGGCTACAGGTGAAACGCCTTTGTCTTATTTACAGCGATACAGGATAGAAAAAGTGAAGATGCTGCTGGAGTCTACCCGTCGACCTGCCAATAGTTTACTCATGGATGTGGGTTACGAAGATCCCACATCATTTCGGCGCTTATTCAAACGTTATACCGGACTCACAATGCAAGAATACAGAAGTCGTTTTACCGTGATGCTTTAATCAATTTGTTTTAATTATAGGGTGGTGGCACAATTTCTGCCTGCGTTTTTTGACTGATAGAGCGCCTTGTCTGCACGGCAAAAGACATCATCAAAATGTTTGTCCTCATTTTTGGGGTGAGTAATCCCAATGCTCATCGTGAAAGAAAATGACTGTTGTTTGTAGTTTATTTCGAGTGTTGAAATTGCGTTCTGCAGGCGTTTGGCCATGTCATTGGACGCAGCGTGATCGGCACCATTCATTATCACCATAAATTCCTCACCGCCAACTCGGGCGAATTCATCAGAGTCACGCACAGCGGTGTTGATGATGCGAGTAAATTCACACAGCGCATGATCCCCTGCGTCATGGCCATGTTGATCATTAACTTCTTTGAAGTGATCGATGTCCATGACTAACAGGGCAAAATCTTTCTGACTGGATTGCCATTGCTCCATGAGTCTCTGGCCGGTATTAAAAGCGGTACGTCGATTATACACCCCCGTCAGTGAATCGGTTGCGGCGAGCGTTTTTTGAATATCCAGTTGATAATGCGTAAATAAATGATTGGCCACCCAGTTTGCTAAACATTGCAACAGTATGGCTTCGTTCTCGCCGTAGATATCTTTTTGAGAGTGTGCGATGTTGATTGTACCAAAACAGCTTGAGCCTTTATTTAAAGGGGCATCCATGCAGGTTTTTAAACCATTGGCCGACAGCATTTGACAGTCGTTCTCTGTCATTTCTTCCAGTGCGAGTGCAATTTCAATTTTTTTCTGGGAAAAAACCCGACCCACCATTGAGTTTTTAATGGGAACTTTTGTATCGACCGGAATCGCCTCGTTGCCCGACAACACATAGATTTCCAAGTTTTCCTCGTCGCCTGCGTCGAGGCAGATGCTGGCTCGTTCTGCGGGAATAATTTTGGGTAGCCAGTGGGCGATACAATTGAGGGTTGAAGCGATGTCTTCTGCGAGTGTAAGTTGACTGACAAAGGCGACAGGCAAGGTGATGGTCGTTATTGTGCGTTCAGATGGCATGGCCCGAGGATACTATGTGTACAAAAAAGCCGCAATATTTATCGACTAAATTTGCGGCGATGGCGGGAGACTGATGAGCTATAAGCTTATTGCCGTTTTAATTGGAACTCCCGTTCCACTTGAATCTGGTCCTTGATATCTGACTCATTCATGTCCAGTAGCCCAAGTGCATGTGCCCCAATGACCAGGCTGGACTCCAGCATCTCGGGTACAACACAATTGGCCCCGAGTGAGATCAGCTCATCAAAACCCCCATGTTCACTGCAACGAACAATAATAGGCAAAGACACACCCATTGCGCGAATATGTTCAATCGTATGTTTAGCATCTTCTATCGAACGAAAGGTCAATACCGCCATTTTTGCGGTTCTGATATGACAGGCATTCAGGATGTCTAAGTTGGAGCAGTCTCCGTAGATTACCTTGGCATTTTGTGTTCGTTCCGCATTGACTACACCAACACTGTGGTCAATGGCGATGTAATTAATATCATTGTTTTCCAAAAGGCTGGCGATTGTTTTTCCCACGCGGCCAAAGCCGCCAAGAATAACGTGCCCGTGATGTGGCAGCTCGGGTGACGGTTCGGTATTGCCAGCCTGACGGCCATTGTCTCCGCCCGCAATTCTCCACAGGGCTCCGCTGATCTTTCCGCTGTGGCGTATTAAAAAGGGGCTAATGGTCATGGTGATAATGGATAACAAAATAATGAAAGAGGCCTGATCTGCGGGCAGTAGTTGATGCATAACACCCAGAGCCATCAGTGCCAGTCCAAACTCTCCTGCCTGAGCGAGGTTGAGCCCTGTTTGCAAGGCGGTGTTTTTGCTGTTCCCTGATAATTTTACCAGCACACTGATCAGCAGTGTTTTGAGTATAATGAGACAAATACTAAACAGTAGCAGGCGCGGCCAGTAATCCTGCAGTAATTGCAGCTGCACGTTCATGCCGATGGTCACAAAAAACAAGCCCAGCAAGATATCTTTAAAGGCACGAATATCACTGTTGATTTGGTGGCGGAATGGACTCTCGCCTAACATCATGCCAATAACAAAACCGCCCAGGGCCATAGAGAGGTGGAAACTGTGGGTGACCCAGGACGCCAGCAGTACAATGACCAGTGTACTCAGCACAAATACTTCGTCAGATCGAGCCTGTGCTACTTCTTTATACAAGGGTGGAAGCAACCACTTTCCTACACTCAACAACAAGATGACGAGCAGGGCACCTTTCGCCAAGGCCCAACCGAGCGCGCTCCACAGTGAGCTTGACCCGTCTCCGGCAAGCACGGGCACCAAGATTAGAAACAGAACAGCGGCAAGATCCTGAAACAACAGAACACCTACCGACAACTGACCGTGCCGGCTGTGAACTTGACGTAGTGTGCTGAGCTCCTTGGTAACGATAGCGGTGGAGGAGAGTGCCAGTGCGCCTGCAATGATAATGGCCGCCTCAGGCGTTGCGCCCCACACCCAGACTGCAGCACCAAATATTAAGGTACAAAATGCCACTTGAATACCGCCCAAACCAAAGACCGATGCGCGCAATGAAATGAGCTTGGGAAGCGAGAACTCCAAACCAAGGGAGAACAACAGAAACACCACGCCAAACTCTGCCAGAAAAGCAAAGTCGGCCGGTTGCTCAACCCAGGTCAGCGCCTGAGGGCCAATAATCACTCCCGCCAGAAGATAGGCGATGATGTTGGGCATTCGCAAGCGTTGCAATATCACGGTGGCTACCAGTGAGGCACACAGGATGGCAAGCAGGGATTCGAAAAAATGTTCTTCCATTGAAGGGGCCTGTTTCTACAATTACAGATTACTGGTCAGATAGGATATACGTGTTGTAAGCAAAGTTTATTGTATGTGGTCAATTTCGATCAACAAATTCTGAAAAATGTAACGATCACTCCTGTCTGGGATAATTTCAGTCACTGGAGTACAGATTGATACGCCCTTTGGTTTGCCGCAACCTTTCCAGGGTGCCGTTGGCCAAACCCTTGGATGCACCGATATAGATTGGAGAGGTATACCCGAAAAAGCTGGAACAGGCGACGTGCCGGTAGTATTGACTATTTAGATTGTAGACTGAAAAAATGTTGGCTACATAGGCGGCATCTGCCCGTCCCGATATGACAATCTTAATTGTTCTATCCAGAACGTCTTCACCATAAATAGGCAGTAGTTGCTTGTTATACTTCTTCAAAATGGGCACCGGTTCCACCCCTCCGGGGTAAACGGTCGTGAGATTGCGCCAGTGTTTGACCGTGCTTAAGAACTGAACGAAGTTTTCTTTTCGAAAACACAGGCCGGGTGTTTCAAATAGAACGGGCTCAGCTAACATTGTTGTTATTCCTTCGGCGTTGTTGTTATACAGTGGGAAGGCCAGATCAACGTTATTGGCGACCAGCGACTGCAACAAACGTTTGCGGGGTATAGCTCTGAAGGTAGCGACATACCCAGCCTCGTCGAGAATTGCCGAGAGGTCTTCGATGGCGCTGCCACCAATGCCGCTGTCCGTGATTGTCACAAGCGGCGGGTAGTCGAATACCCCAATGGTCAGAGAGGTTTTGTCATTTGCTGTGGCAGCCTGAACGCTGGAGAACGGGACAGGTAAGCAGAGACCGAGAAACAAAAACCATGCAGCGGCCACAAAACCCCAACTAACGGGTCCTGTCTGAGGTGGTCTCATAGGTATTTTTGTGTTGGCAGTCTCACTTAACATATTCTCTAATGCCCGCGTTAGTTGCTGTTTGATACAGCGGGCTGAATGTCAATTCCGACAGATAAACTCACGCCACCCGCGAGCTCATTAAGCTTAAAATTCTGCATAGTAAAACCTGCTTTGTTTTCCGTACTCCAGGTATTTTCGGCTTTACCCTTATTGACCGGGTTGTCTGCAATGCTGCCATGGCAAGTCAGGCATTGTTGTTTGTGGTAGATCGGCTGAAGGGTGCGTAGATATTTTCCCTGCTTAGAGGCTGTCACCTCTCGAAAGCCTTCGTTGGTTCTCCAATGGCTGCCTTGCATTTTGGTCAAGGTACTTGTCTCCCATTGGTCGGGCACGTTTAGTTCATTGACAAGCCTGTCTTTCAGCCCGACAAATTTAATCGATACAGGATATCCCCCATTTGAAAACCGTTGCGACAGCTGGAAGGCAAACACGGCGGGAATGAACCCCTTAAAATCGATTTCCTTATCTAAAATCAGTGCTTTATTGTCATCCATGACCGCTATCATTGAATTGAGCAGATAGGCCTTGATTGGGTGGTCAGCCGCTGGAAAGGGCGAGTGATAAATCTGCTGGTGAATAAGTTTGAGCTGATCAATAAATGCCTTACCAAAAAGCTGGTCTTTGTTTTTGGCTTTTGAGTTGATCAGTGTTTGACTCCTAAAAAGATAAATCTGAGCAGACCCAAAAATACTGAGAATCTCATCAGACAGTTTGTGAGTCTGGTTAAGGTCTTGACCAACACAGTTTCCGGTTAAAAGAACCAGAAGTAACAAGATTCTTGCATTCATAAATCTGCGGGCTTTCCGATTTTTTTAATCATTAGTAAGGGGCCTTTAGGCGCTGTGATTAGGGCAATCACAAGTTATGTATCGATAATGTAAACAGTATAGTAGAGATTGCTGTGCTTGATTTCCTGTAAGTCTTCGAAGTCT
Organism: uncultured Cellvibrionales bacterium; assembly: GCA_913020395.1. Classification (GTDB taxonomy): domain Bacteria; phylum Pseudomonadota; class Gammaproteobacteria; order Pseudomonadales; family Cellvibrionaceae; genus CAJWCA01. The sequence goes on from CAJWCA010000006.1 coordinate 8,591, forward strand.
TTTAAAGGGGCAGTGCTTGGTCTGAAATTCGCTATCCTATTGATTTAAATAGTGTTTTTACAGTGTCGATCCTCTCCCACCCTCTCTGCGCGCTGTGCGCGCACTCCCCATGGACACAATAGCCAAAACTATCTAAATAGCCCTTAAGCTCGATACAGCCATATTCTGTGCACGGTAAAAGTCATTCGCTATATTGCTGAGGCAGTGTTCGAAAGACCGCGTTCTATCGCTCACGCACTCAGACAATAATGATAATTCTAAAACGGCCTATAAAATCAATCCGTTAAACTGGAGAACGTCATGGTGGGATCAACGACAAGCAATAACCTCGGTGATAGAGGTTTTAAAAAGAATCTTCTGGTAGCAGCAATGGCAACAGTGTTAATGCCACAGTTTGCGATAGCACAAGAGGCAGGTGGCGAAGAGGGCGCACTGCCGATTATCGAGGAGGTGTTTGTTACCGGCTCGAATATTCGCCGGAAGAAAGACTTCGAAACACCATCGCCTATCCAGACGATGGACAATGAAATGATTCAGGCCGCAGGCGCGGGTCAAATGCAGGATCTGCTGCGCACCCTACCTGCTAACGCAGGCTCGGAGCTGAATGCTAGCCAGAGTGATCGCCAGGGTACCTCCCAGTTTAGCTTGCGCGGGCTCGGTGTGGGTGGCACGCTCACCCTGATCAATGGTCGCCGAGGCGGGCTTGCACCCGTAACAACCACACAGGGTTTCTTTTTTACCGATGTAAACCAATTTCCCACGAACATGATAGAAAGTGTTGAGGTGCTGCTTGATGGCGCCTCCGCAACCTATGGTTCAGAGGCCGTCGGTGGTGTGGTGAATATTATTACCCGTAAAGATTTTGAAGGTTTTGAAATCGGTGCGGAGTATCACGACAATGAAAACAATCCGGCCAATGCCATTAACGGCGCTTTTGGCACCAGCTTCGATCGTGGACACTTCACAACCTTTGTTAATTATTATCACCAGGATCGCGGCCATCGGGGTGACTACGATTGGTTAGTCGATCGTGCCGATGCGTTTTCTACAGATGCATCAGCGAACCTCTATGACTCCTCTACGGGTGCTGGTCGTTACAATCTGGCGACGGATTCTGATGGCGACGGCTACTATGAGCGTTCAGGTAGTACGGTCCCCGATCCACATTGTGGCATGCAAAATCCGGAGGGTGGGCGAATTAATACCTTCCTCGACGGGTCTAACTGCCGCTATCAATTTATCAATCAGAGAACCCTGATTGCGGAAGAAAAACGCCTGCAAGTGTTCAGTCAGTTTGACTATCGTTTAACAGACGATGTGAATATTTTTTCCGAAATGAGCTTTTCGAGCAATGAAATAAAGGACACCATCGGTGGTGCCGTAATGGACTTGCGCTTTGACGACGATGGTCACTTTGTTCCCGGCTCTCACCCCTTCAACTATTTTGTCAATGACGGCAGCGGCAATGTCGTCTGGGATGAGGCCGCGGTTGCTGCCGACCCAAGTCAAGCCGTTGATGTGGTTGTTCGTCAGCGCCCTCTAACAACCTACGATGGCGATCTCGGCGAAGACATTACCCGTCAGTTTGACAATACTCGTATTGTTTTTGGTTTTGACGCAGATATTAATGAAAGCTGGAGTTTAAATGGTTCGGCGGTATACGCCCGTTCAAAGTTAACGGATATACAGCCAAGAAGTTACTACACGCCAGCCTACCGCGATGCAATTGCATCAGGTAGTTGGAACCCTTTTGGCAGCGGCTGGGCAACGCCAGATGCGGTGTCAGTTAAAGACGGAGAGAGTTTGGCGGGTAACACTGTCTACGGCGCTGGCAGTGATCTGAGTCAGTTTGCGGTGAACAGAACCTTTGTTAAAGAAACCATTCAAAAAGTGTATGAAACCATATTGAGCGGCGAAGCCGTTGAGTTAAACGGTGAAGTCGTTGCGGTTGCAATAGGTGCACAGTACCGGGATATGGAATTTAACGATATTGCAGACAGTTTGTCTGAGTTCCGCATCGATGGGCGAACAGACCCCGTGTTTTCTGTGTCGGGTGCCAAGCAGGATGTCTATGCGATCTTCGGTGAGGCGATCATTCCGCTCAGTGAAGACTTTGAAATACAGGCGGCTATTCGTTACGAAGACTATGGCAGCGACCAAGGTGGAGACAGCACGGATCCGAAGCTGGGTTTCCGCTGGCGTGCAAACGATGCACTTAGCTTGAGGGGATCATACGGCACCTCTTTCCAGGCGCCCTCAATCAGGAATATTGCAGGCTCAGTGGGTAGTGGCGCATTGCCCGACCCCATTTCGGCAGACATCTATGCCTCGGGTCCTGGGTCAGCCTGCGACTCGGGTGCTACGGACTCGTTTAACACGGCACAGATTACCAATGGCGGTGGTTTGATCCCGCAGTCTGCAACCAACTGGAATCTGGGTGCAATTTATCAAGGCGATAACTTTACCGGCTCTGTTGATTTCTGGACCTATGAGTTTGACGACCTTATTGGTGCGGGTGAAGCCTTTGGTTCAATCGTATCGGGTGAGTGTGTTAACGGTGTTTATGTGCCGGATGCACGTGTGGGCCGAAACGGTACGGGCCAGCTACGCCAGGTCACAACCAGTTTCATTAACCTGGGTGGAGTTGAAGCCAATGGTATTGACGTTTCTGCCTCCTATGCCTTTGACGATTTTCTCGACGGGCAGTTAATTTTAGATGCCAAGGCGACCTTTGTGACGACCTTTGACATCGATGCCGGTGATGGCAGCCCTGTGTTCGACGGTGCAGGAAACAGGAACAGCTTTATTGACCTGTTAGGTTCCGTGCCTGACCAGCGTTTGAATCTGGGTGTGTCCTGGATGCGAGACAGTCATCTTGCTGGGCTGTACATCCGTCATATCGGCGCCTACGACGACCGTGAGTTGAACGACGTCAATGATTCGATTGAGTCAAATACTGTTCTGGATATTCAGTATGGCTATACCTTTGAAGGTTTGCTGGGCACGGGCAATACCAACATTACCGTCGGTGTTAACAACCTGACGGATGAGGAGCCTCCCGCAATCGATCGCGGTTCCGTGAACGGCCGTGTTGGCTTCGATCAGCAGGTCCATGACCCTCGCGGTCGTACGGCCTACTTGAAAATTAAACACAGCTTCTAAGCCTGAAACCAAACTGGAGACGACAGCTATGTTGAGCACAACACAAGCCAAAACAGGGTCTGTCGATTCCAGCTTGGGTAATCAGGGGTCAACCCTCTATCGACAGATTGCCTTAACATTGCTGGTGATTTGTCTGACGACTTTTATGTCGCTTGCTTCGGCGAGTGGAGGTGAACTGGAAAGAGCGTTAACAAAATGCTCGTTGATTTCAAATGACGGGCAGCGCCTGAAGTGTCTGGATCGGATAGTTCAATCAGTAGTTCGCCCAATGGATTTACGATCACGCGCGGATCAGGTAAACCGTGAAGATGTCAGTGCTAAGACCGCGTTGGGGCAGAAATATCTACCCAAAGCCAAAGTGATTGATTCCAAAAAGGCTCACCACTACTCATTGGTAGCGGCTGAACGGGACAAAAAAAAGCGTTGGGTATTTTCCTTTGAGGGTGGGCAGGTTTGGCGTCAAGTGGAACCTCGTTACTTCTCAATGCCGAAAAAACTTCCGACGCGGGTAGATATATTAGCGGGTGTATTTGGCAGCTTTGATCTGCGTGTCGATGGACAGCGTGGCACGGCAAAAGTGAAACGATTACGCTAGTTTTTCGGCGACGAGGTACCCAAATGAATGTTTTCAGCAGCAATACTTATTTTTGGTTCAGGCTTAAGAGCCTGGCCCTTTACTTGTCAATAGCAGTTTTGTGCAGCGCGGGTCAAAAACTCCAAGCATCGGATCGCCTGCACTTTTTAATTCCCGGCGGCGCGGGTGGCGGTTGGGACACCACCGCCAGAGGGGTAGGAGAGGCGTTAACCCGTTCAGGGATTGTCTCGCGTGCCTCCTATGAAAATAGATCGGGAGGCGATGGTAGCAAGGCGATCTCCTATTTGATCGAAACCGCTGACCGTCAGGCCAATACACTCATGGTGAGCTCTACGCCTATCATTCTAAAATCACTGAAAAATCTTTTTCCGCAGTCCTATAAAGATCTCACCCCCGTTGCGGCGGTCATCGCAGACTACGGTGCTTTTGTTGTAAAGGCGGATTCAAAATACGACAGTTGGCAGAAAATTATTGAGGATTACAAGGTGGACCCGCGGAATGTTCGTGTGGCTGGTGGGTCCGTTATTGGTGGCATGGATCATGTGGTCGCGGCAATGGCGATAAAGAAGTCGGGGGCTGATGCCATGGCTCTACGTTATATCCCCTACAACGCGGGCGCCAAAGCGATGGTGGGTCTACTGTCAAACGAAACACAAATGTTATCAACAGGTTTAAGTGAAGCTCTGGCCCTGGCGGAACAGGGTGAAGTGAGAATTTTAGCGATGACAGCGCCCAAGGCCTTGGCACACGCCAAAAACGTGCCAACGCTTTCTGAGCAGGGCGTAGATCTGGTATTTACTAATTGGAGGGGGTTCTTTGGCGCCCCTGGAATGTCCCATGAGCGACTGATTGAATTTCAATCTGCTTTAAAAGAGATGTATAGCAGTGATGAATGGGAGGCTATTCGCCTTCAGCGGGGTTGGTCAAACCTCTATATCAGCGGCGAGCAGTTTAACCAGTTTCTGGCGACCCAAGAGAAGGACATGGCGCTTTTAGTGGATGAGCTTGGTCTGCGTTAACAGATCGCTTGTTGTATCCCAATAATCACTAACACAGACGTTGTCATTATGAATTTTCTTACAAACAAAGATAAAGTTGGAAGTTGTTTTATCTTGCTTTTCTCCCTGGTTTATTTGACGGCCATTTTCGAAATACCCGTTAATCAATCATTGAGTTATGACGTGGTTAATGCACGCACCTTGCCTTTCTGTCTTGCGCTTCTTGCTATCGTTGTGAGCGCGGTGACCTTGTTTTCTTCGGCGAGTGACAGTGAGGAGGAAACCCTGTTGCAAGCGGTCGAAGGGTTTCAGTGGCGCCCTTGTTTACTCTTGGTCGGGGCGATGTTTGTTTATGCCATGTTATTTGATTATCTCGGATTTCTATTGGCCACCTCGGTTTTCCTCTATTCCGGGTTTTATATTCTAAAAGAAACGCGGCAGCTGTTTTCAATTACAGTTGCGGTGGGTGTGGCTTTGTTTATGTGGCTTGTATTAACGCAGGTGTTCGGTATCTATCTCGATTCCGGTGAACTTTATCGACTGATTGTTAGGAGTTAATGATGCTTGACGGAATTCTGCAGGGTCTTGATACCGCTTTTTTACCCCTCAATATCTTGTTGTTGTTTGTGGGTTGTTTTGCGGGCACATTTATCGGCATGTTGCCGGGGCTGGGGCCAGTATCAGCCATTGCTTTAATGATCCCTATTACCTATGGGTTTGATCCTTCCTCTGGTTTGATTTTAATGGCGGGCGTTTACTACGGCGCAGTATTTGGGGGTTCTACTTCGGCGATTCTGATTAATGCGCCGGGTGTGTCGGGGGCCGTCGCAACGGCGTTTGACGGCTACCCAATGGCCCAGCGCGGTGAGGCGGGCAAGGCACTCGCGTTAGCGGCTTACTCTTCATTTGTGGGGGGGACCATCGGTGCGGTTTTTCTATTTGTGTTTGTACCGGTTTTGGCAAAGGTGAGCCTGAGTTTTCAATCGGCTGACTATTTTGCACTCATGTTGTTTGGCCTAACCGCAATAACGGCTTTTGCCGGCAAGGGCCAGGTTTTAAAAGCGGTGCTTATGGCTGTGTTGGGCCTGATGTTGGCAACAGTGGGAGAAGACCCCTCGGGCATACAGCGCTTTACCTTTGGGGTGACCGACTTGTATGACGGCATCAGCTTCCTATTGCTGTCTATGGCAACATTTGCAATAGCCGAGGCTTTGATGGTGGTATTGAAACCTGAGCCTGTCAAAGAGGATGCCGAAGAGGGCGCGCCCGAAATGAGTTTTTCCGCATTGGGCAGCATGAAGCTGAGCAAAGAAGAGGTGCGTGCTGTTGCCCCCGTGGTGGGCCGGTCATCGGTCTTGGGGTTTCTGGTGGGTGTACTGCCCGGAGCGGGCGCCACTATTGCCTCATTTCTGGCCTATGGTATGGAAAGAAACCTGGCCTCGGTAAAAGAGAAACTAGGTTTTGGCAAGGGGAGTGTGAAAGGTCTGGCCGCACCGGAGAGTGCGAATAATGCCGCGTCAACAGGCTCTTTTGTGCCTCTGTTGACACTGGGTATTCCCGGTTCTGCCACCACGGCGGTGATGCTGGGAGCGCTGTTGTCTTATGGCGTGCAACCCGGGCCGCGGCTTTATATTGATAACCCTGCCGTGTTCTGGTCGGTCATCATCTCTATGTATCTTGGCAATGTTATCTTGCTGGTCTTGAATTTGCCCTTGATTCCTTATATCTCAAAATTGTTAGACATACCCAAGCCATTCCTCACACCAGTGATTCTGTTTTTGTCATTGATGGGTGTATATTTGATCTCATTCAATACCTTTGATTTAACGATGATGGTGATTATTGGTGCGATTGCAGTATTCTTTCGTCTCCTGGATTTCCCCCTGGCACCGATGTTGTTGGGTTTTATTCTCGGGGGTATGCTTGAGGAGAACCTGCGCCGGGCATTAATGATTTCTGATGGCTCACTGTCGTTTTTATGGCAGAGGCCAATTACCGCGACCATACTACTCATAACGCTTGCGACAGTGTTATTGCCCAGATTGTTGGCGATCATCAGAAAGCAGGCGTAAATTCAGGGACCCATTGTGAACCCGAGAATGGATGAAACATGAAATCGCCGTGGCATTTTACCTTACAGACCAAAATGATTGTGTTTATTGTTGCCCTGGTTTTGTTTCAGCTGGGCAGCATGGCTGTGGTGTCTACCAACCTGGTTGATACGACACTTGAAGATCAGTTGGATCGGCGTGTTCTCGACATGTCCTTGATCATTGCTGCCATGCCCGAAGTTGCTGAACTTCTTGAGGCAAAAGATCCCGAGCGTAAACTTCAGGTTCTGGCTGAGAAAATTCGGGCTCAAACGGGTGCCCAGTTTGTTGTGATTGGCGATCATCAAGGTAAACGGTATTCACACCCGAACCCGAGAAAGATCGGTGAATTTATGGTGGGCGGAGACAATGATCAGGCTCTGGAGAAGGGGGAGGTCTATACCTCTAAGGCCGTAGGTACACTGGGTTTATCCCTTCGCGGGAAAGTGCCCGTGTTTAACACAGATGGCGCGATTATCGGTATCGTCTCAGTGGGGTTTCTTGAAGAAAACATTCGTCAGATGGGGGGAGGGCTGCGAGGCATTATTATTCTTTCCAATATCGTCCTGCTGGTGTTTGGGGTATTTGTGGCGATACTCATGGCCCGAAGTTTCAAGCGGGCGACATTTGGTCTGGAACCCCAGGAAATTGGGCGCATGTTTAAAGAGCGCAGCGCCATTATTGGTTCTATTCGAGAGGGCGTTGTTGCCATTAATCGGCAGGGCCTGATCACCATGATTAATCAGGCGGCCAAAAGAACGCTGGGGCTCAGATCTGATCAGGACTATGTGAATCAGCACATCGATGATGTTTTGCCCGACAATGACATTCAAACGGTTCTGCAAACGGGTGAAAGTCAGCTCGACAGTGAGCAGCAAGTCGGTGACACTGCGATCATAGCAAACCGTATTCCTATTTGGCACGAGCAAGAAGTCATGGGGGTTGTCTCGAGTTTTCGGGAAAAAGATGAAATGGACGCACTGGCAAAAGAGCTGTCCCAGGTGCAGGATTATTCAGAAATGCTGAGGCAGCAAACCCACGAATACTCCAATAAACTACATACAATATCCGGGCTCATTCAGCTGGAGGCTCACGACAAAGCGGTTGAATTAATCAGCAGTGAAACCTCGGGTTATCAGGACCTGCTACAATTTCTCGTAACGGCGGTTCAAGATCCTCTGGTTGCCGGTTGCATTCTGGGGAAATATCACCGTGCCAAGGAACTTAATATTAGCTTGAATGTTGATCGGGACAGCAATTTCACAGATTTGCCGGAGTGGATGAGCCGGGAAAAAATTGTTACGGTTCTGGGGAACTTGCTCGACAACGCATTTCATGCCGTTAGTTTACTGCCGAGCGATAAGCGTCTGGTCAATCTTTCGTTAACAGATCTGGGCAACGATTTGATCATTGAGGTGGAAGACTCAGGCGGCGGAATTTCTGAGGAAGTTGCCGGACATATTTTTGAAAGTGGCGTATCAACCAGCGAAGTAAAAGGAAAGGGTATTGGTTTATATCTGGTTAAACAGGCCATTTCCTATTTCAGTGGGGAGATTGCGGTCAATCATTCGTCTTTAGGAGGGGTATCATTTACCGTCTACATTCCAAAAAAGTTAGATGCCAATGGCTAACCTGACGGTAGTTGTTGCAGAAGACGATCAAAAGATCGCCGATATTCAGTGCCGCTTTATTGAAAAAATTGCCGGTTTTGAAGTGGTGGGTGTGGGTAATACCATTGCTGAATCGGAAGAGATAATCGATGTCTTTCAGCCGGATCTTGTTCTTCTGGATGTTTATTTCCCCGACGGCAATGGCATTGATTTATTATGGAAAATCAGGCGGCAATATAAAAACACTGATGTCATCTGTATCACTTCAGCCAAGGAAGTAGAAACATTACAAAATGCAGTGCGCGGCGGTGTCTTTGATTACATTCTAAAACCCATGACCTTCGGTCGCCTTCAGTCGACAATGAGTTCCTATCTTGCACATAGAAGTAAGCTGAGTGATATCACCGAGTTAGACCAAAGTAATGTCGATAATATTATTCGCCCTGCAGGCGATACACATAAAACTGAAGAGAGAATCCCCAAAAGCATTGACCCTCTGACTTTAGAAAAGGTGACGGAAGAGGTCGGAAAATTAAAAGGGGAGGGTGTGAATGCAGAAGATATGGGCGCACGCGTGGGGATTGGTCGCACCACTGCCCGGCGTTATCTGGAGTTCCTGGTCTCAAAGGGCACAGTAAAACCGAATCTGGTTTATGGCTCTGTCGGCAGGCCAGAGCGTTTATACTTTGAAGTTTAGGTGGGCGCCTGGCTCATATTCTCCTTCAAAAAGTCTATTAGCACTCTTACTTTATTTGGGAGGAAGTGCCGGCTAGGGTAGACAAGCCAGGCAGCGGTATCAAAGGTGTTTGCGCTCACTTGCCAATCTGGAATGCAATGGACTAGGGCACCACTGCTAATCTCACTGTCTACCAGCCAATGAGGAAGCAGGGCTGGACCTGTTCCGCAAAGAGCTGCTCTCTTCACACTGCCCGCGGGAGAAAGTGCGACCTCCCCGCTGACAGGCATTTTTTTAATCTCCCCTTTTTCGTTTTTGAATAACCAGTGAGACTGATAGTTTTTTAGAGTGAACAGAACACACTGGTGGTTGCGCAAGTCTTCTGGCGTATTCAGTGAGCCGTGATGCTTGAGATACTCTGGGCTGGCGACGACTCGATAATGTGTGTCCATGAGTTTCGATACCACCACATCGCCTTCTATGCTCGGTGCTAGTCGAATAGCTAAATCAATTCTGTCTGTCACTAAATCAACGTTGGCATCCGTAAAAAAACACTCTAGTTTCAATGACGGATATCGCAGCTTGAAGCGTGGCAGCAGCGGCACAATTTGTGTTTCCCCAAAGGTTGCCGACGCGGTAATACGCAAGGTGCCCTTGGGCGTGGCATCAGCATCTTTAACATCGTGATGCATGCGCTCCAGTTCCTCTAACACTGGCACGGCTCGGGCCAAATAATGCTCTCCGGCTTCTGTGAGGCTCATGCTGCGTGTTGTTCTGTGAAACAGGCGCACTGCCAGCGTTGTCTCCAGTGCACTGATGGCACGCGACACTGACGATGGGTCTATATTTCTGAGTTTGGCCACTGTGGCGAAGCTTCGGTGTTGAGCAACTTCGACAAAGAGCGACATGTCTTCTGTATTCATTCGTGTAAATATTGCACTAGTCTGAGGTAATTTCAATCCTTTATCCTCTTATTTCTCCCTAATAAAGTCTGTCTCAGCTGTTTTCGATGGCGCAAATGTGAAATCCATAAGAGTATTCAGGGGAGAGGCAATGAGAAATTTAAGCGATCAAGTAGCATTGGTTACAGGCGCAAGCCGGGGAATTGGAGCCGAGGTTGCCAAGGGTCTGGCAGCCTGCGGGGCACGAGTTGTGGTATCTGCAAGGAAGCTACGAGATGCAGAACGCTCTGCACAAGCCATTATTGCCAAAGGTGGCACCGCCGAGGCCGTGGTGTGTGATGTCACCGATTATGAGTCAGTCAGATCCGCTGTTAGCTATTGTGAGGTGCGTTATGGTCGTTTGGATATTCTGGTAAACAACGCCGGCGTGATAGACCCCATTGCGAGACTTTCAGATTCTGACCCGGAGCTGTGGGCCAGTGCCGTGGACGTCAATGTCAAAGGTGTCTACTTTGGTATCAGGGCTGCGACAGGGATTATGCTTAAGCAGGGTGCCGGCACTGTCATTAACATGAGCTCGGGTGCCGCTAACAGTATTTTAGAGGGCTGGAGTCACTATTGTTCCACTAAAAGTGCAGTGAAAAAGTTAACGGAGTGTGCCCACAAAGAATTATTTGAGCAGGGCATTAGTGTCATTGGTTTGAGCCCGGGCACTGTCGCGACAGACATGATGAAAAAAATCAGAGACTCTGGCATTAACCCCGTGTCTCAGCTCGATTGGAGTTCTCATATATCTGCGCACTCGGTCGGTGAGGCGGTCGTCTATTTATGCACGCCGGCTGCGCGGGATTTGTCCGGTACTGATTTTTCTCTCAAGACGGAAGAAGGGCGTCGACGGGTGCAGGCTTCTGCTCAGTCTGAATAGAGGTTTTCTTTCCCCGTAACAAATAAGCGATATAATATACAGATCACTATTCATTACAGGTCTGCCTCATGGAACAGGAAATAGAACAAGTTGTAGGGATCTACACTCTCATCATCGAGTTTTTTGTGAATTATAGCTTTCAGCTCTTTGGCGCGCTGATTGTTCTTGGGGTCGGCATCTTGATCGCGCGTAAAGTTGACGGCTGGGTATTTGCCTTGTGTCAGCGTAAAAACATCGACATAACCTTGAGTCGATTTGCGGCGTCGAGTGTCCGCATTATTATCATTGTAATGGTGGCCATTATTGCACTGGGGAAACTGGGAATCAGTGTGACGCCTTTCCTTGCAGCGGTTGGTGCACTTTCATTGGGGGCTGGTTTGGCCTTACAGGGGCTGCTGTCCAATTATAGTGCCGGGCTGAACATAATATTAGCTCGCCCCTTCGTAGTGGGGGATACCATCTCCGTTCAGGGTGTTACAGGTTTAGTCTCTGAGGTCCATTTGGCGTATACCGCGCTAGTTGATGAAGATGGTGTCATCATCACTATCCCCAATAAACACATCGTGGGAGAAGTTATTCATAACTCCCAGGCCGACAGTATTATTGAGTTGTCGGTAGGTATTGCCTATCAAAGCCAGCCTGAGGCGGCCATTGTCCTTGTGCGTAAAGCGCTTGAAGATATTGAAGGCATTAGCGATGCGCGTTTGCCTTTAGTGGGCATTGATGGTTTTGGCGATAGCAGTATCGATTTGGGTATTCGTTTCTGGGCTAAAACTGAAAAGCTGTTTGACGCGCGTTACAAAGCTAATTTAGCGATCTACAACGCGCTCGAACAAGGGGGGATAGAAATCCCCTATCCCCAGGCCGAGGTCAAAATAATTGCCGGAGATATTTCTTAGGCAGGTTATTTAAACCATACGGCTGCTGTTGTTCTCTTTATGAGCCTATTAGAGGTGGACCGTTTTATTGTAATCGATCAAACCTTTATACAAGCTCATACACATAATCAGAATGACCAGTGTAAAAGGCAACGCTGCGGTGATTGTGCCGGCTTGTAAGGCATTGAGTGCCGTTGCACCACCGCCATACAGGAGTGCGCAGGCAATCATTCCCTGAATAATTGCCCAGAAAACCCGCTGTGGAATAGGGGTGTTCAATTTGCCACCGGCGGTAATGGTATCAATGACCAGAGCGCCAGAGTCGGCCGAAGTAATAAAGAATATGAGCAGTAATAAGATGCCAAGCCCTGAGGCCAGATTGGTCAGTGGCAAGTTTTCTAACATCTGGAACATCGCCAGGCTGGCAGAGCTAATGCCGTTGGCGAGTTCACCCACTCCCGCCTCTGCCTGAAGCAGGGCGCTGTTGCCAAAAACAGTAAACCACAGCAATGCAATCACGGTGGGCACACACAGGGCGGCAATTAACAACTCCCTGATGGTGCGGCCGCGGGAAATGCGGGCAACAAACATTCCCACAAATGGCGACCAACTAATCCACCAGGCCCAGTAAAAAACGGTCCAGGCGTGCATCCATGTTTCATCACTACGGTCGACCCAGTTGCTCAGAGGAAGCAGGTATTGGGCATAGTTGACTACGTTGCTTGCCAGCGCAGAAGCTAGCTGTAAGCTTGGTCCTGCAAAAAAAACAAAACACAGCAGAAGAGCCGCAAAAAACATATTGATGTTGCTGAGTAATTTGATGCCGCCTTCCAGGCCACGCATAACAGATACGGTTGTTATGATCATTATTGTAATAATGAAAAGAATTTGAGTATTGAGCCCCTCTGAAACGCCAAAGAGGTAGTGTAATCCCGAAGCGGCTTGAGTGGCGCCAAGCCCCAGAGAAGTCGCCAGGCCAAACAGCGTGGCCACCACCGCAATGATGTCAATCGTGTGGCCCATCCAGCCCCAGCATCGATTCCCGATCAGAGGGTAGAATGCAGAGCGAATCGTTAAAGGCAAACCCTTGTTGTAATAGAAAAACCCGAGAGAGGCAGCAATAACAATGTAGACGGCCCAGGCATGCAGGCCCCAATGATAAACGGTTGCTGCAATAGCAAGGTCCGCGGCCTCCGGGGTATTAGGCGTGACACTCAAAGGGGTGCCGGCCCAGTTGCTGTAGTAGGCCACGGGCTCTGCTACGCCCCAAAACATAAGGCCTATGCCCACACCGGCGGCAAACAACATGGCAAGCCAGGAGGTGGTGCTGAAATCTTTATCTGAGTCTTGACCGCCCAGTCTAATTTTGCCAACCGGCGACAAAATCAAAAATAAACAAAATAAAAGAATGGCATTGGCCGCCCCCATAAAAAACCAGTCAAAATGCTCCAAGCACCACGCCTTGCTGGCACTGAGCGACTGGTTGGCGAGCTCTGGGTTAAGCAGGGTGACGATGACAAATAAAAGGATGAGCACAGCGCTTACGGTGAAGACAGGAGCGTGAATATCAAGTCCGTATCTTTTTATGTTGTCTTGGCCAATGTAGTGGTTTATTTCGTAGTGTTCGGGGCTGATCGGCATGTGGCCTCTGATGTCAAATATGATGGTAGAGCAGGTGTAGCGGCTATTGGGTGAACATTTTTAATGTGAAAAATCACACCCTATCGTATTTAGAGTGAAAAAGGTATTTTTTCCGTGTCAGTGACCAGGGGGCTCCGGCCTTAGAAATTTCAGGCGTGCCGCCTCGAGCTCTTCAATAACATGCTTCGTATCGGGCTTTTCCATGAACCTTGCCAGCGCATCGAACCCACTCGTGGCAAATTCATTGTTACTATCCCGGTCAAAATATTGCGAGTAGCCGTCTGCGCTTTTTAGTAACTCGACACCGTGATGAGATAAAAGCTTGTTTGAAACGGGAGAATCTGTGTGCGGGGACATGGTGCCAAGAGCATCATTCAGAGAGGCCATAGCTTCCCCATTGGCGACCATTTTTAAGAACGCTTTGGCGCTCTTTTTATTACTTGAATTCCTGGGGATTATGAGTGCGTCTGTTGGCGCCTCTTCGAAACTTCCTATTGTCTCATCGACAATGGGAAACCTGAAAAAACCTACATCCTCACTGAGCTCAGCGTGTAAGTTGGCGGCCGCAAAGTTGCCGATTAAGGTCATGCCCGCCAAACCGCGGTAGACATAGGGGATAGATTCTCGCCAGCTGAGCTCCCTGTGATTTTGTAGAAAGTAGTTTTCATCAATGATCACTTTCCAGTGTTCAAATACTTTTTCCACGCGAGGGTCGTTAAAGGAAATGTCACCCTTTAAAAGATTGCGGTGAAATTGTAAGCCGTTAATTCGCAGGTTGAGGTAGTCAAACCAGCTGCCGGTGGTCCAGGGATATTTTGTGCCTATCGTTATTGGGGTGATCCCGTTTTCTTTGAGCGTTTCACAGGTCAACAGAAAATCATTCCAGCTGACAGGAGGGGGCAGCTTATACTTTTTCAATATCGATTTTCGGTAGTAGAAACCCCAGGAGTAATAGGAATAAGGCAGGCCAAAAACTTTAGCGTTTACACTGACAACTTCTTTGATGTTTGGGGGGAAAGCTCTGTCCCAATTCTCATGTTGCCAGACATCATCGATGGGCTCAATCAAACCCATATTAACAAAATGCTCCAAGCTCCTGCCGGCTTGCCAGTAGACTATGTCGGGACCGTTTTTACTGGCCAACAAGCGCCTGATTTCTTCTTTGTAGCCCGTGTCGTTACTTACCCACAAGCGGACCTTTAGCCCGGGGTGGGCCGATTCAAACCCCTTGATAATCTGGGAGAAGACACTTCGAGCGGCTCCATCCTCCAGCATTAGGGCGATCACCAAAGAGTCCCGCTCGGCCGAGGCTGTTGGCAGCGAAAGTGAGAACATTAATAGCAATCCCGCTATTCGGCCGATTTTTCACCCCCTGACAAACTGAGTACATAAACCTGAAGAGTAGCAGAGAAAGGAGCTTACGTTTGGGGGAGATAGGCATTTGCAGGTCTCTATGGCAGAATCAATGTGTATCATTCAGGATGACGGGGACGTCGTAAAAATGGTGCCTAATAAGCTTAAAGGCTACTCCAGGTGGTAGAACGCTTCTTTCCCCAAGAAACGGCGAAAATTTATGGATAAACAACACGCTCCGACACAAGGCGACTCAAGCGCTGGTAAAGGAGGCGGTCTGGATCGACGTATCGGTCTGGGCTTACTCCTGTTATATGGGTTGGGTAACATTCTAGGGGCCGGCATCTATGTCCTGGTCGGAAAGGTTGCAGGCGAGGCGGGTTATGGCACGCCATTGGCATTTCTACTGGCTTCGGTCGCCGCAGGTTTTACGGTTTTTAGTTACGCGGAGCTCTCAGCCCGGTACCCGGTGAGTGCGGGCGAGGCCGTTTATCTTTTCGAAGGATTTCGCAAGCGAGGTTTGTCAATTTTGGTTGGCGTGCTGTTGGCGCTGTCCGGGATTGCTTCTGCGGCCACCATTTCACGTGGATTTGCTGGCTACCTTCAAGCGTTTTGGGTGCTCCCCGAATCCTTTCTTATCGTGGTATTCATCCTAAGTCTTGGCCTGATTGCGCTTTGGGGAATTGCGGAGTCCCTAAAATTTGCCGCACTGCTTACACTGGCGGAAATTCTCGGTCTGTTGATGATTGTGTGGGTTGGCAGTGATAGCTTGACCGGGCAGGTTGTTATTGATCTGTCCCAAATAGAACTGAAAGAAGTGCTTTCTCCGGGTATCTTTCTGGGGGCTTTTCTCGCGTTTTACGCATTCATCGGATTTGAGGACATGGTTAATATTGCGGAGGAGGTAGAGTCGCCGCAACGAAACCTGCCGCTGGCCGCGGTGTTGGCTTTGGCGGTGGCTACGCTGCTGTACTGCGCAATCAGCTGGATTGCAGTGTCAGTGGTGAGCCCGGTTGAGCTGTCGGCCAGTGATGCGCCTTTGGCTTTGGTTTATGAGCGAGCCAGTGGGCAATCGTCAACCATCATCAGTGTTATCGGTCTGCTGGCTATCGTCAACGGCGCCTTGATTCAAATTATAATGGGCTCTCGCATTATTTACGGTATGGCGTGCCGCGGATGGATGCCCGCGGTATTCTCGCAAGTGCATCCGGGCACAAAAACGCCGATGTACGCCAGTGTGCTGGTGATTGTTATGCTTCTTGTTTTTGCGCTCAGTATGCCCTTGCTCAATCTGGCAGAGCTCACCAGCTTTCTGGTATTGTCAGTATTTTTTATGGTAAATGCGGCCTTAATTAAAGTGAAAGCGCTTTACCCTAATCCCTCGGGTGTTAGGGTGTTCCCTGTCTGGTTGCCCTGGTGTGGGCTGGTCATTAGCGCCGCATTTATCGCTTTGAAACTGATCCTGGAGTAAGTTGCCTATTGGTAGGAAAAAATGCCTTCATCCAAATCAATATTAGGCATTTCCTCCCGCTCTACCCAGTAGTCCTGAGTGTGTTGCCAGTTAGCTCCCGCGCCGCGTTTTGCCATTCTATGTCTCGCCCGCTGTAGGTAGCCGGGATTAAACTCATTAATGTCACCCCAGTCCAACAGTTCCATGTCTTGCTCTTCCTCGCCCAGAGCAATGTTAACTTGGCGTGCTTTTTTATCATCCATGTGCCGTAATAAGCGGCAGACAAAATCGCCAATTAAATCCACACGCAAGGTCCAGCTGGCCCGGAAGTAACCCATCACCCAAGCCATGTTGGGCAAACCAGTAAACATCATGCCGCGGTACGTGATCAGCTTGCTGAAGTCGATGGTTTCCTCATCAATTGAGAAATTGATACCGCCGAGCACACTCAGATTAAAACCTGTTGCCGTCATCACGATGTCAGCGTCGAGTGATTTTCCTGACTTCAGTTGAATGCCGCTTTCGGTAAAACACTCGATTTCATCGGTGACCATAGATGCCTTGCCGTCGCGGATGCCTTTAAACAGATCTCCATCGGGCACAAAGGCAATGCGTTGATGCCACGGCCGGTAGCGAGGGGTGAAGTGGGTGGCGACATCATAGCCGTCGGGCAGCAGCGGTGTAATGCCGTTAATCAATTCCTTTTTAACTTCCTCGGGGTAGTCTTTGGCAACTTTAACGTAGTCGTGTTGATCCTTAAGAATCTGGCGCCGTGTGATCTCGTGAATCCACTCTTCTTTGACCTCAAGGCTTCGCAACTGATCGGCGAGTGGGTTCTCATTTTTTCCGGGGAAAAAATAAGTGGGTGAGCGTTGTAGCACAGTAACATGTTCACAATCTTCGGCAATATTGGGGGCCAGGGTCGCCGCAGTGGCACCTGAACCAATGACAATCACTTTTTTGTTTTTGTAATCCAGGCCTTCAGGCCAGTTTTGGGGGTGAACGATTTGGCCCTTGAAGGACTCCATTCCCTGCCAATCCGGGGTGTAACCCTTGCCGTGGTCATAATACCCCTGGCACATCCAGAGGAAGTTGCAAGTATAGGTCAGCGTCTCTCCGGTATCGGTCAGAGTCACTTGCAAGGTCCAAAGTTTGTCTGCGCTCGACCAGTTGGCTTGCATGATTTTGTGTTTGTAGCGAATGTGTTCATCGAGCCCGCTGTCTTTGATGACCTCGCCCATGTAGTTGAGGATCTCTTCCCCGGTGGCAATGGGTTTGCCACTCCAGGGTTTAAAACGATATCCAAAGGTGTACAGATCACTGTCAGAGCGAATGCCGGGGTATTTGTGCATTAACCAGGTGCCGCCAAAACTGTCCATGCTGTCCAATACACAAAAACGCTTGTCGGGGCACTGTTCTTTGAGGTGGTGTGCAGAGCCAATGCCAGAGATGCCAGCACCAATAATGAGAACGTCGAAATGCAGCTCAGAGCCTGGTGTGGGTGCCTGTTTTTCAGTAGCAGTAGTCATGGTGAACTCCTTCATTCGCTTTGGGTTGAATATATCATTGAGCTGCAAAAATCCTTGTCACCAAAGTGACAATCGGTGAACGAAAGGGCGTAACTTGATCTCTGTCACTGCCGCAGGGGTAATCTAAAAGGTTGATTGTGTTCCCAGGGGAGAGGCTAGATAATGCCCGGCTGAGCGCCACTCTTCCCGTATCAACCACCATTTTGGAAACCGCATTCCTATGAAAACCGGCATTATTGATTGTTTAGGGCTGGCGTTGGGCAGTGTCAGCCTGGCGGCAGGTGTTGTCTTGTTTTTCACCCAGGGGCAGATTGCCGCGGGCGGAGCATCGGGAATCGCCATTATCATGAATCACCTGGCGGGGTTCAGCCCGGGGCTTGTCATGGCCGCGATCAACTTGCCATTAATGTTGGTTGGCTTGAAGCAGTTTGGAAAAACCACGTTGGTGAAAACTGCAGCAGCGATTCTGTTAACGTCTCTCTCCGCAGATTTTTTCTATTATATGTTCCCCGACCTATCGATCACCCAAGACCGGTTTTTAAATGCAGTCATTGGAGGTGTTTTAGCAGGTATGGGCATTGGCCTCATGTTCAGAAGTGGTGGAACCTCAGGCGGATGGACCATGTTGGTTCGCCTGATAGCCGAGCGCATGCATGTGGGGGTTGGGCAAGTGCTGTTCGCCCTTGACGGCCTGGTGGTGGCAGCCACGGCCCTGGCGTTTGGCGAGCTTGAGACCGCCCTATACGGGGTAGTTGGCGTGTTTGCCGCAGGCAAGATGGTAGACCTGATTGTAGCGGGCCGGCCCAATGTTAAATCAGTCCATATTTCCAGCAGGAATGTGGCGCGTTTGCTACCGAGGATCAAAGAGGGTTTGTGCTCTCCCGGGGCGTTGATCCGTTGCGATAGTGTAGATAGTACAGGCTCGCGCGATGTATTGCTGTTGACGGTAAAACGAGACCAGATTCCGACATTGAAGAAGACTGTGATGGATTATGAAGAAGACGCCATTATGATTGTGCTCGATGCGGTTGAATTCTATGGGAGTGCCACCGTTTAGGGTGAATAGCGACGTGTCACGTGGGCTTCTAGCTCACTTCGTTTAAATAATACTGGACGCTCTTTTTGCTGCACAAATGTGTCCATTTGATCACTGTAGTGTGGCGACTGACTATCGAGGGTCGCAGAACCAAATTGATGGGACGCTTCACTGTTTACCAAGCCGTTTTTGTCCCAGGCCACAAACATTAAAAAACCATCCCCGGCTTTGTTTTCTGTTTGACCCTGCTCATTGATCTCCTTTCCATACACCGCACGTAGAATATCCGGTCCGCCGCTGATCGCCAGATTTTTATCACCGCGTACCAGTCGCATAACATCCCCAAACGGGGTGTTGTATTTACCGTGATAATTGACCAGTTTGGTATGTGCTTGCAGGAAACTGGCCGTGACTTCGGAAAGCTCCACTGTTTTCCCTCTGGCTTTTTGAACGGGCTCTAAGGTCATAATTGCCAATGCTGCCAACGTATTGTCTTTGTGAGTAGAGTAGTTCCACTCAGCTAAGGCCTGTCTGGCCTCTGTTTGCTGGGGAGTAAGTTGCTCCGCCAAATCCAGTTCCAGCCATCTCTTAAAATATTGAATTTGATTGGATTGGGGGTGATAACTCAGATTGTATTTAACCTCTTTTAATTCCTGTCCGCTTATTGTGGGCATGGCAGACATCAGTGTTTCAATTTGCAACGCACGGTTGGTCTTGAAGGTTTCTATGCCCATAGAGCGTGGAAAGTCTTCCTGCTTCGCATCGTCGTTGCCGTCTGTGGCCATGAACGGTGGATTGTTGGCGTTATAAACCAAGCCGGATTCCGGATTTTTAGTTTTGGGCATCATGTCGTAGTCAAGATACCCTTGCCAAATTAGCTCCGACCGATCACCCGGTAGAATGTTTTCCCACTCCCAGCCAGAAATTCGTTTGGGAAACTTTGCATTGTAATAGTGTGCAATGTTTCCCTGTTTGTCAGCATAGATAAAATTGATACTGGGCATTGCATTCATTTTTAAGGCCGCTTCAAACTCCTCCTGGTTGTTCGCTTTGTTGGTAGCAAACATAAACTCCAGAGTGCGCACTTCATTCATGCCAGACCAACGGGCGGCATAAAGGCCGTGTTCAGTCTCCATTACGGGGCCGTGACGTGATATCTTGATTTCTTTTTTGAAGGTCCAGTGTAGCGGGCCAAGAAGTTTCACACGCATTTTGGTCGTCTTGGTTTCAAACGGATGCCACGCGCCATCCAACCAATATTCATAATCATTTTCAGGGTTGATGGTCATTTTATAAAAATCGACCAGATCAGGTTTGTTCACCGTATTGGCCCAGCCCAGATTCTGGTTGTGCCCGTGAATGATCACAGGCGCACCGGGAAAGGTAGAGCCCACCATGTTCCAACCCTCTTCGCTGTGAAGGCGCGCTTCATACCAGGCCACAGGCCCAGTCAATGGCTGGTGGCTATTGATGAGCAATCTTGTGAGCCCGTCTGACGAGCGATGTGGCGCAACGGCAATGCCCTGACTACCAATGGGGAGTGACTCGCTTGCCTGCCAGGTGAGGGCCGGATCATTTCTGGCCAGTTCATGGGGCTCGCTTGGGTCGATGAGTTCGCCGAGTGCCTGATCAAAACCATAAAACATAGGTGTTTTGAACGTGAATCCCGCAATAATGTCCCGGGCGGTGGCGGGTAAAAAATAGCGGGATACAACATCGGGGTGTTGAGCGGCGTAAACATTGACACCGTCGGCATACGCCTGCGCAATGTCTTTAATCTTTTGGGGTACCTTGGAGTCATAGTGGGTATTAACCGTGTCCCACACTCCCATAAACTGCACAACAAAATCTGTTTCAACCGCACTAAAACCGTTTTCAGCGGCGAGTGTTCCGCGGGTCGCCATCAGCACGGTTTGAAGTGTTTGAAAGTCATCTTCGCTTTGTGCATACCCCAAACCAAAAGCTGTGTCGGTGTCTTGGTTTCCATAGATATGAGGAATCCCCAAATTGTCTCGCAATATTTCAACGTCATAGGCGTGCGCTTTGTCGATCAAGGGCTGAAGGGGTGGCAGCGAAGGCAAGTTGAAATAAGCAATGGGGAAGGCAAAAAGTGTAATTCCAGAAAGCACTTTTGCGCATAGGATCAAAATTTTTTTAAACATTATTATGGTCTGACATTATTTGTTGAGATCAGCAGAATAACCAGTATCCCAAAGGAACACCAGTACGACCTTAAGGGGGTAAGAGGTCGTCAACTTAATTGAGATCAATATTGTGGTTTTTGTTTTCGTGTCCAATGGCGCTCGGCTCTGGGTGACTTTGCCCTGAATGGCCTTAACATATTGATGAGCGAGAAAAAAATGATTTCCTTTAAGCATTTGGTTATGGCAACGGCAGTTGCGGCGTCGATTTCTTCACCCTCCGCAAGCGCCCTGGAAGCAGGGGATGTAATTATTAGAACGGGCACGACAACAGTAGACCCCCGGGAGAGCGGAAGCTCGGCGACCTTAAACGGGTCAGTGTTAAGCCTTGCGGGCGGCACCACAGAATTGGGTGTGAATAGCGATACGCAGCTCGGTCTTACCGCCACCTATATGCTGTCGTCTCACTGGGGAGTAGAGTTACTTGCCGCAACACCATTTGAACATGTAGCCAGTGGCTTGGGTGAACTTGAGGGGCTGGACATTGCGGAGACAAAGCAGTTGCCTCCCACACTGAGTGCTATCTATTACTTCAATCCCCAAAGTCAGTTTAAAACCTATGTGGGGGCTGGTCTTAACTACACGGTATTCTTCAGTGAAGATATCACATCTGAGGCCGATGCCGCTCTCAGTGGACTGGGATTAACGGGAGCCGATGTGAACATCGATGACTCTTGGGGTGTGTCTTTTCAAGCGGGTTTGGATGTTCAGATAGACAAGCAGTGGTCGTTCAATACGTCTGTGCGTTGGATCGACATTGATACCGAAGCCAATATTAAATTTGATGACGGAAGCCGCATTGTTGCAGGCATTGATATTGACCCTCTGGTTTACACCGTCTCGGTCGGCTATCAATTTTAGTTTACTTGTAAGTAACCGAGGTATCGATCTCGAATCTGCTTCACATAATGCACCGGTTCAGAGCCGCGGACATAACCAAAGCGCGCTTTTTTATGGTACTGGGGTTTGGCCAAGAGCAGCATGGCTTCCTCCACGTGCCCGAACCAGCGGTTGGGATCTTTGCCGAGCTGGCCGGCTAGTCGCCGTGCGTCTCTGACGTGGCCTGCACCGGCATTATAAGCCGCCAGGGTAAAGAAGATGCGCTCCTGCAGGTCGAGTTCCCCAGGAAAACGTTGTTCTAACCAGTTCATATAAGCCATGCCAGCCGCGACGCCGTTTTCGGCTTGCTCGAGGTTTTTGTAACCCAGCTCGCGTGCTGTGCGAGGCATCACTTGCATCAAACCCCTGGCGCCTGCAAAAGATTTTGCCTTGGGTCGAAACTTACTCTCTTGATACATCTGCGACACAATGAGGCGCCAATCCATTCCGTACTGTTTGGCCAAGGGTTTTACCAAGTGGTCATAGGGAGACAAGTCTTCGCCGGCGAGTACACGGTCTGCTTGATGTTTGCGCATTTTGCGACTGTTTTTGAAATACTTGTTAAACGTGACATTGTAGAAAAGGCCGCGATATTCCTTTTTTATGAAGGCGTCTAGTTTTTCTTTCAGTTGAGTTTGGTCGGGGCGTAAACCCCAGGCGATATTGGCTTTTTGTTCGCTATTGGCATTCAATTCAATATTCAATTGAATGTCGTCTCGATGGGCGGTTTCGATAGCCAATAGATGGCTGTCTACTGCGGCAAAGTCAAAGTCACCGGCCACCAACTTATCAATCAATGATTCAGTGGTGGTTTTGGGGTATTCCTTTAATTGGAATTGAATCCCCTGATCTTGTAATGCTTTAAATGCGCCATAAAAAACTGTTTCAGGGTTGACCCCAATCGTCTGTGTGGCCAATTGTTCGACGGCGGTGACGGAGGGGCCACCTTTGCGCCCCACCAATTGTTCGCTGACTTTTAAATAGGGGCGACTAAACTGTAGGCCCATTGATTCACGTTCGAGGGATTGCGTGAGTGATGCGGCGATCACGTCCCCTTCACCTTCTTGCAGGGCGGTGATAAGTTCCGGAATACTGTCTTTCAGTATCACGGCAATTTGCAACTGATTTTCTTCGGCAAATTTCTTTGTCAGGTCCAGGTCAAAACCCATCAGCTCGCCGCGCCACATAAAATAACTGGCCGGGTTGTTGAGTGTTAACATGCGCAATCGGCCGCGCTGTTTAATGTCTGCCCAGCTGCGTTGATCCCGCTCATTTGCCGAGGCCTGCAGATGGTGTGAGACTAAAAACTCGTTGAGCTTATTCCGTAGTTCGGGGCTACTAATTCGGGTTGCCCAAGCGATGGGTCGATGGCGCTTCAGCACCAAGCTGGAGCGCAAATTGGGGTAGTCCAGTAGCAAACGTTTAGCCACATCGCTGTCTAACACAGTTGCTTGTATCTCTCCGGATTCGATGGCATTCAATCGGTCTTTGTCACTGGTGCCCGGTTTGGCAAGGCTAAGGTTGAGTGACAATTCATGTTTTTCTGACAAGGTTTGAAGGGTATCTAAATACGCGGTGCTTTCAGGGACAGAGAGCGAGAGTGTGCTCAACAGGGCGGGTTCTTCTATGGCATCTTCAGCGCGGCTGATGAGTAGTTCACTAATTTTGTTGATAGGGCGTGAAAAAAGCACCTGTTCCTGTCGAGAGGGGGTGACAGTCATGTTGGTGACGATAACATCGCCTTCGCCCCGCTGCAGAGTAGGTATCAACGCAGAAAAATCATCGACATAAACCCACTGAACCGTGAGTTGAAGGTGCTGGGCAAAAGCTTCGGCAATTTGTTGATAGTGTTGAGCTGGAATGCCGTCACGGGGAAGAGCCGTGGTGCCGTCAAAGCGCGGTGCAATCAGCCGCAATGTACCGCGTTCGCCAATAGCTTTCAGATCTCCTAACTCGACGTAAGCTTCAGGTTCCGGGTTGGAAACCTGTAGGTTATGTTCTTGAGGGTCTGTTTCCTGTGCGCAACCGACGAGTAAAAGAACAATCGCGGTCAACAGTCCGAGGGTGTGTGTTTTCAAGCTAATTTTTTTTCGGGTCCACATGGTTTTAATCTATTCATTGTTTTGCCAAGGATTTTCGCAGTTTTCCTCACGTTTGTCCCGCTTGCTGTGAACTTGCCCTTTGGCTCAGAGGGTTTGTTTAAATTGAACGGTAGAATGATAGGTCTCAAAAAGGTAATGTATGGCTCCAATTATTTACATTTGAAATCCCATGAGGCCAGTGAGCGATGAGCGAAACAAAGGAGTATGTTCCACCCAGTGTCTGGACCTGGGATACGGAAAGTGGCGGTAATTTTGCCAACATCAACCGCCCGATCGCAGGCTCCACTCACGAGAAGAGCCTGCCAGTTGGCAAGCACCCCCTGCAGTTGTATTCACTGGGCACACCCAACGGCGTAAAGGTCACCGTCTTGTTGGAGGAGCTGCTGGCACTGGGTAAATCGGATGCAGAATACGATGCCTGGCTTGTCAACATTGGCGAAGGTGAGCAGTTTGGCAGTGGGTTCACCGAGATCAATCCAAATTCTAAAATCCCTGCTTTGGTTGACCATAGTACCTCTCCGGCAATACGTGTATTTGAGTCGGGCGCGATAATGGTTTATCTGGCGGAAAAGTATAATGCCTTTCTGCCAAAAGAAGCTTCTGCGAGAGCGGAGTGTATGTCGTGGTTGTTCTGGCAAGTAGGTAGTGGGCCTTTCTTGGGTGGCGGCTTTGGTCATTTCTATGCTTATGCGCCGGAGAAACTGGAGTACCCCATCAATCGTTATGCCATGGAAGTGAAACGACAGTTAGATGTGCTAGACCGCAACCTGGCTGAACGCCGCTATCTTTGCGGCAGCGAATACAATATTGCCGATATGGCCAATTACGCTTGGTATGGGGCATTGGTAGAGGGAAAACTATATTCCGCGGGCGAATTCCTGGATGTAGAGTCCTATCGCAATGTGATCCGGTGGAGCAGGGATATTGGAGAGCGCCCGGCAGTACAGCGTGGCCGGCGGGTCAATCGTGCGTGGGGCGCTGAGGAGCTACGTGTGCCTGAACGGCACGATGCCAGTGACTTTGAGCTTGAGCCGGCCTAAGTGAAGGGGGCGCTCGCGGGCCTGCAGTACTGTTCGGCCCGTTTTTTGAGCACCCTAACAAAGTAGTTGACTTGTTTGGCGCCTTATTCAACAATTGTGGGCTAAGGCGGGGCTCAAAATCAGGCCCCGCAGCGCAAAATGATGGCTTTCATATCATCAGAGCCGGTTGGCAATCCCTTCCTCCGCTCCGCGAACAGGCAAACCCGTGGTAACTCGGGGACGCAAAACCAGTGCCCAGCAGGTGGGTCGAACGGTTACCGACAGGAGCTATGCAACGTATTAGTAAAAACTAGAAGTTAACCCGTATTTTACTGAACTCATCACACTCTGTGTGGCTGGTATTTTTTTGCCTGTTTCTTTGGTCGGGGTGCTTGCGTGCATATCTTATATCCTGTGTGACATGAGTGAATTAATTCAATAATCGGAAGATTGAATGATGAGTGTTGATCGGCGTAGAAGCGCCAGAGTTGTTGTGAATTGCGAAATGGCAATTAAACTCGACGGTGAAACATTTAACTGCCAGGTTCGCAACATTGCTGGAACCGGTGTTCTGGCCCGTGTTCATGCGGGCAATACCTTGAGGCTGAATGAGCTTGAAGAGGTCGGTTGCTGGCTGGAGTATCAGGGCAAGGGTTTTGAGGCCTGGTGCAGAGTCGTCAGGGTGACCGGTTGGGATGTGGCATTGCTATTTTTGGACCTGGGTAAGGAGCAGATGTCTTTCCTTGAGGAAATAACAAAAGAAAGCCCCCAAGATCAACGGGAGTTGGAAAGTTCATACCTTTTTGAGTGATAGCAATCTAGTATTACAATGTCTGTTAGTCTAACTGCTCTGTGGATAATTTAATGGTATGTAATCCTTGTGGTTTCAAGGGAATGAAAACACTACTTGTAGGCGTATTGTTGACCTTGGCTTCGGCTTCGAAAGCCGAGTGGGATGCGCTGGTTTTCTCCGATGTGATGGCCAGCCATGTTGATGGCGAACACTTCTCTGAAAAAAATGTAAAACCCTCAATTGATCTCTTTGTATCGGGGAAAAAAGGGCCGCTGCTTGTCTTGATGGAAGGGTTTGCGTCTGAAAAGGCCCAGCACATGGAGCGATTTCAGCTGGGGCTGAACGTCACTGATTCCTCGAGGTTTTGGCTTGGGCGCCATCACACTCCCTTTGGCTACTGGCATACACAATACCACCACGGGACCTACCTGCAGACCTCCGCCAGCCGCCCGGCCCTGGTTGAGTTGGGAGGGGCTGGCGGGATTCTCCCCAGTCACACCACCGGTGGGTTGTTTGAGGTGGAGGTAGAGAGCCAGGAGGCTGCCTGGCATTACGCAGTGTCGCTTGGGTATTCTTCACAGCTGAGTACTTCCGGGGGCGGGCATCACGGTGGTGGTGCGATATCGTTGAATGACTTTGACCTATTAAATCCAAAAGCCGGCGACCATGACATGAGTGCTGCGTTTAGGCTGGCCTATCTGCCCAGCGCGTTGGAAGAGACCCAGTTGGGCGCGTTTTGGATGCAGACCGATATCACTCTAAATGAGTCTGCGCGTGACGATCTCGGGGTAATGCCCAATCAGCATATCAGTTTGGATATTGCCGGGGTGTTTGCCAACGTTGATTGGAGCGCTGTCAGGCTGATCGGGGAATGGTATTACCTGGAGACCGAAGTGCCTGAGCAGTCGATCATCCATCGTTCCCAGTTTTCCGCGGCTTACCTACAGCTAGAATACTCTCACAATGAACGTTGGACACCTTACATCAGGTTTGACCACACCTCCGGAGATGAAGGGGACCCCTATCTGCATCTATTGAAAGCTTATCCGCGCAGTGGTCAGGCATTGGGGGTGCGCTATGACATTGCCTCCCGGCATGCGTTCAAATTGGAATATACCTATCGAGAGTTTGAGCACAGTGATAGCGGCCGCTGGTTGCTGAGTTGGAGCACGGCCTGGCCATGAACGCCCGGCGAATGAGAATGGCAATTGTGTTTATTGGCCTGGTGATTTCACTGGGGGGGCTGCCCCGTGTGATCGCAGGTGAGTTCGTGCTTGTTGGCGCTGTCTCTCCTGATCGCGATCCTTTTACGCTGTATGAGATCCGCAAGATTTTTCTAGGTCACTCTGTTGAGCGTGATGGCGCCCGAATAAAAGGCGTCATTAATGTGGCGGATGAAGACAATTACTCCGTTTTTCTACAGAAATTGATTCACCTGTCGGCAAAAGACTACGAAAGGCGTTTGGTCTCAAGAACCTTCCGCACGGGCGTGTCTTCGGTTTCAAAAGCAGAAACGTTTGCAGAACTGAAATTGACATTGTTGGCTGATGCGTCAGCTATTTCAGTAGTGCGCAGTGATCAGCTTGAAGGGAGTGATGGCCTCGAAGTTATACAGGTTCTCTGGAAGGTAGAAGATTGACAGTCGATTCTACAGAGGCGCACAAGACCTAGTGTAAGGTTGTCTTAACTGATTTCAGCTTCTCGTCTAAAAAAACCTTATCAACCGGTTTTGCAATGTAGTCATTCATACCTGCATTGAGGCAGCGTTGTTTGTCGCTGCTCATCGCGTTGGCGGTGACCGCAATAATGGGAATGTGCTGATATTTCCCCCCTAGTTCACGAATCGCGCGTGTTGCACTGTAGCCGTCCATTACGGGCATTTGGCAATCCA
>CAJWCA010000007.1 GCA_913020395.1 uncultured Cellvibrionales bacterium
GTGGCTGTAACCATTCACCTGGTAGAGGTTGCGCTCGGGGTGTTTATTGGTGCGATCACATTTACAGGCTCCGTTGTTGCCTTCGGTAAACTCAACGGCGTAATCAATTCCGCTGCCTTGATGCTGCCTCACCGGCACAAACTTAACCTGGCGGCCGGCATCGTTTCACTGCTGTTGATGATGCAGTTTGTACAAAGTGGTGATTCTGATCTGTCGCTCTACCTGATCACCTTGATCGCTTTTGTCTTTGGCTGGCATCTGGTCGCCTCTATCGGCGGCGCCGATATGCCCGTGGTTGTTTCCATGCTCAACTCTTATTCCGGTTGGGCGGCGGCTGCCGCAGGATTCATGTTAAGCAACGACCTGCTCATTGTTACCGGCGCCCTGGTCGGCTCATCCGGTGCAATTCTTTCTTACATCATGTGTAAAGCCATGAACAGATCCTTCATTAGTGTCATCGCCGGCGGGTTTGGCACAGACACGGTCATCGATACAGACACGGATTATGGTGAACACATCGAGGTACACGCAGACGGTGTGGCCGACCTGCTCAGGCAGGCCAAATCCGTGATTGTGACACCCGGTTATGGCATGGCCGTTGCCCAGGCTCAATACCCTGTATACGAATTGACACAAGCAATGAAAGACAAAGGCATTGATGTCAGATTTGCGATTCACCCAGTCGCCGGTCGACTGCCCGGGCATATGAACGTTCTTCTGGCGGAAGCCAAAGTTCCCTACGATATCGTGTTGGGCATGGATGAAATCAATGATGACTTTGCTGAAACGGATGTTGTTCTTGTAATTGGTGCAAATGACACCGTCAACCCTGCGGCGATGGAAGACCCCGCCAGCCCCATTGCGGGAATGCCTGTTCTGGAAGTGTGGAATGCCAAAGACGTGATTGTATTTAAGCGTTCTATGAACCCCGGTTATGCCGGTGTCCAGAACCCCTTATTTTTCAAAGACAATACGCAAATGTTGTTCGGCGACGCCAAGGATTCCGTGGAGCAAATATTCAAAGCGCTGTAACAGAGCAAGCCGCATTAGAAAAAAACGCTAAACAGGCGAGCTCCTTGCTCGCCTGTTTAGTCTGCAGACACTATCGTTTAATTTGCGGCAACAAGCGCAATCAGCAGAAAATAGTCCAGCACACCTGCCAGAACGGGCACCCCAACAAGAAAAGCCAAATAACTAAGTGGTGTGAATATCCACGAGTGTGATTGAACAGCCTGGTCTGAATAGTTCATGTGATCATCCTTGTTCATGTCAATGGAACGTGGCGAGTTTTCTTGCCACAACCCTGAGGCTAGTAGCCCCCTTGGGGCTTTGCAAATTACCCTTTAGTTATTTTTCCTTATTTTTAAGCATTAAAATCATAAAAGAGTCCTGGCACTAGAAAAACGAAGAAAGCGATGACGCAAACAAAGAAATAGAGGCCAAATTGTGGATTCGCGCGAACCTTGTGGTATTCAGTATTATTATAAAAAATTATAAGCTTGCGTCGCCGGGATCTACATGCAGGGTTTCCTACCGTAATTCTGCTGAGTACAATACGGTCTGGATCACGTTCATGCCTTAACTTTTTTATCCTTCACCGCCAACTGATAACGCTCTATTTTTCGATCCAATGCAGGCCTGGAAATCTTTAGAATCTCACAGGACTTTCCCTTATGGCCCGAGCAGTGGTTCAGAACAAACTGTATGTGTCTGGCTTCCATTTCATCCAGTGAAAGGGGCGTATCCATACTAGCCTGCGTACTTTTCGCCCCTGATGGGGAGGGTAAACTCAGATGTTGCTCGTCAATTGGCGCACCACGCCCTCGAAGCAGCGCCTGCGTTAGGACGTTCTCTAATTCTCTGATATTCCCGGGCCAGGCATATTGATTAATCAGTGCCTTTGCACTTTCCGTAACGGACACGAGCGGCAAACCTTCATTGCGACAAATACGCTCCAAAAGCCCTTCTACTAACATGGGGATATCTTCTCGGCGATCGCGCAGCGGTGGCAGTGAAATTTGAATGGTGTTCAGCCGGTAGAGAAGATCTTCCCTGAAGCGCCCCTCTTTGACCTCGACGGCCAAATCGCGATTCGTAGCGGCAATCACACGCGCATTACTTTCGAGCATTTGAGTCCCACCCAGGCGTTCAAACGTGCCCTCTTGCAATACTCGCAAGAGTTTTGCCTGTAAAGGCAGGGTCATTTCACCCACTTCGTCTAGAAACAGAATGCCGTTGGCCGCTAATTCAAACTTTCCACTTTTACGGCTGTTGGCCCCTGTGAACGCGCCACGTTCGTGACCAAACAATTCACTTTCTAACAGATTGTCTACCAGCGCGGCACAATTCAGTGCGAGAAAAACCCCGGCGCAGCGACTGTGATTATAAATAGCCCTGGCAATCAATTCTTTGCCAGTACCACTCTCTCCTGTAATTAAGACACGAGTTTGACTCTGGGCAACCAGTGCAATGTCTTTGCTGATATTTAACATCGCTTCACTGCGTCCTAACAGTTTGGGCAGATCATTAATGGCGGCTTTAGAGGTACTGAGTTCCTCAACCTGACGACGGAGCTGTCGATGCTCCAGTGCAATCTTTACGGTGTGTTCAAGCTCTTCCGTTGTAATCGGTTTGTGAATAAAATCAAAGGCCCCTGCCTGAATCGCCGCAATCGCCAAGTCCAGGTCATGTTGAGCGGTCATCATAATCACCGCCATATCCAGGCCTTCTCGCTCAAGTGACACCAGGAAATCAATGCCTCTACCATCGGGCAAGCCCTGATCAAGAACAACCAGGTCGGGCTGCTTCTCGTCAATGAGTTGGCGTGCGAGTTTGAGCGACGCGGCATGAAAAACTTCATGCCCACCCTCTTCAAAATGAAGGGTTAATATCTGTGCCAGCGCGCTGTCATCTTCAACTAAAAGAATTCGCGCTTTCATGGCGTTACCAAAGGCAGGTGTATATCGACGGTAGTGCCATCGTTTACTTTGGACTTAATTGACACGCTGCCCCCCTGGGACTTTTGCAAGGACTCTACAATCGCTAAACCTAAACCCGACCCGTTAGCCTTAAAGCTGACAAAGGGTTCAGTGATGATACGCAATTTATCAGATGGTATCGTATCACCAAAATTGTGAACACAAATACTGCCTGTGCTGTCATTTTTCTCCACTCGCAGGGAAATGGTGTCTTCAGGGTCTGCAGCTTCACACGCATTCCGAACGAGATTCAACATAACCTGGGTGAGCTTGTCTCTGTCAGCGGTTACCTCTACTGCGTGACTCGCCGTTAACTGCAATGTCTGACGTCGCTCACTGGCAATTGAGTCAAAGGTAGAAATAAAGTCCCGGCAGAACCCCGATAGTTCTAGCGGGCCTGCGTTAACCTCTATCGGCTTGGCATATAACAATAACTCGTTGAGCATTCTTTCAAGCCTGGCCACCTCTCCAATGCCTAGTTCGAGCCTCTTCTCCGGATTCCTTTCCGGGTGTTTCATGATGTATTCCAGCGTCAAGCGAATGGTTGTGAGGGGATTGCGAATTTCATGGGTAATATGTGAGGCAAACTCCCCCAATGCGGCCAACTTCTCCTTGTGTGCCAATTCTTTATGAACTTCTAACAATTGTTCAGAGCGATCCTGAACCTGCACCTCCAGTGAATCTGAGTACTCTTCCAGCTTTTGAAATAGGTCGTAATTATCGAGCGCAATGGCTATACGCTCTGCAAATAATTCCGCTGTTTGCTCTTCACGAGCAGTATACTGCCTGGCTTTCCTGTCGAAATAACACAGTGTGCCAACCACCTCACCTCCTGGTGAGCGTAGGGGAACTCCCATATACGAACAAAAACCCTCGGGTGGAATACCATATTGCGTATTTCGAAGGGCGTCTTCAACGGTCAGTATGGTATTGGTATTCAACACATGTGTGGACAATTGCCCGTGCACATCCATGGAACCACAGGATAGGCAGTCGGTTTCAGGCTTGGTAGCCAATACTTGTTTGGTGCCGTATCGATAGAGAGTGATTGCCGATAGACCACTTCCCATTAACTCCAGCAAGGCTTCACACACACTATCCAGGTAAGACTGTAACTCGCCGGCCCTGTAACTGACCGTTGTTAGTGTCGCCAGGATTTTTTCCGCCGGGTGTAAAGAATCAGGCTCTACGGCTGTTGGTCTCTGGCTGGGTACGTCACTCATAGTATTCTCCCAAGGGTGTTGCGACTGCGGATTGCAACAGGCCCATGTCATTGAGGCGGCTGACCACCTTTAGCCCCTGTTCAACAAATTCCACCACGTTCTCAATATCCCAACATTCAGCAATATCCAACAGAGATTCAGTTGCCCCCAGAGCACACTGATTATCTGAGGCCATTCGCAAGGCCAACACCAGAGTATAAACAGGAGGAGGCAACTCTAGGAAGGACACTTTTCCCTTTTCTACGCTATATAACAATAAGAAGGTTAACTTTGGAGTGTTTGTATCAAGCCCTACCGCGCCATTCTGTATCGGATAGTCATAAACTTGCGGCAATGCGTGTTTTGATAATAGCAGTGGGCTGTGGGCCAGATCTGCCGACTCTAATGACGGCCCGTATCCACGCGTTCCAGCAGGTGCAGGCAACGTAGACAATCGCAATTTGCTTAATTCAAATGACACCATTACCTGACTAAAAGGCAGTACTGGGCGAACCAGATCCGTCATCGAGCAGCGCTCTAAGCGCATTGCACGAGTATTACCAGTGGCATACACCGTCTCGCCTTGCCACTGTTGACTCGCCTGAACTGACGTTAATGCTCGCCTCACATAGGTGTTTAACGACTGGAGCCCGGGTTTGTTATTCAGTTCCATACAATACGCCTATCAAACCTTGTTGCGCCCATTTCGACAGCGTGCTCACCGCAAAAACACTGACCTCATCATGGGGGATAATTTCCAATAGCGCTTCACACACTCGGGCAAAATTTGAGCCGTGTTGAAACTCTTTAACCATACACAATTCTGCTGCGCCCACATGTAAAAACTCGGTCATTTTCTCCCGGTTTCGCCACAACAAACACTCCTCTGTGCTCCAGCGGCTATCCGGCGGGGATTGTTCTTCTTTGATTGCCTGCCACACAGACACAACATTCCACGGGCTCTCAAAGAGTCTCACACTCGGGTGAAAATGTATTTTCATCTCTGGCCAGTTTTGAGGGGGTAACTCACCCAGTGCTTCAACGCTGACCGTGGCCGCATCGGGTGCATCAAAAACACAGAGCAGGAGACGCTCGAAACGGGCCAATTCGGCAATTTGTGGGTGTTCACTGAACGGTTTGTTATCAGCGAGAAATACCGGCAAATCATCACAAAAATGTCGCAGCGAACGATAGTGGGACGGGTAGATATTTATGTATTGCTGCACCATTTGGTCAAACAAGTCGTCACCGAGATAAACACCCGTTAAGGGGTGATCGGTATCAATAGTTTCTCTCAACCTCACCTGATAGGCGTTGCGATAGATATGCAACCGGGTATCGACGGAGATAGCACCTTGCTGAACAATGTGGTTCGCAATCTTTTTTTCCCCCTGCAACAGGAATTCCATCATCTGCTGCTGCCTTACACACAATGGCTCTTTCATAATACAATCTGCCGCTGACTGGATTCGGAACTATCGTTGAGTGTTTTGTACGCAATGTCTCTAGCGATATCCAGCTCAGCAAGCAGTTCGCCCAGCGGGGGAATATTGTCATCCCGCTCTATCATTGTGCTGGTTGCACCAAACCGCTTAAGGCTCTGCTCATAGAGATCCCAGACCGGGTCGGCGATATCGTGATCGTGGGTATCGATCACATAATCACCATAATCAGAGTGCCCGGCCAGGTGAAATTGTTTGACTCGGCTTGGATCGATCGCATTGATATAATCAAGCGGATCGAAACCATGATTGCGTGCACTCACATAGATATTGTTAATGTCTAACAGAATATTACAATCAGCTCGCTTAACAATCTCGGACATAAACTCCCACTCACTGCACTGGGAGTCAGAATATGTCAGGTAACTGGACACATTTTCCAATAGAATTTGCCGGCCCAGAAAGTCCTGAACCTGAATAATTCTATTGGCCACATGATCAATCGCCTCCTCACTATAAGGCAGAGGCAATAAGTCGTGACTATTGACATCCCCCATGCCGGTAAAACATAAGTGATCGGACAACCAAAGCGGTTCAACTTCGTCCGCCAACTGTTTAAGAGAGGATAAATAACGTTTATCTAAAGGGTCAACGGAACCAATTGAGAGAGACACACCGTGCATAAACAGAGGATAATCCCGCCGTATCTGGTGTAGGTAGTGTTTAGGTTTTCCACCTTCGACCATAAAGTTTTCGGTCACAACCTCAAACCAATCGACCTTGGGTTGTGTTTCAAGTACATCGACAAAGTGATCGGTTCGTAGCCCCAGACCAAATCCATAGTTTTTGTTATTCATCAAGCTGATCCCCAAAAGACCTCCGGCAACAGGTTTTGTGACTCTGGACCGGAGGGATCGATTTTAATACCAGGGTTAGAGGCAGTTTTACGCCCCGACTTTACCCGCGACATCGCCACAAGCTTTTTCTGACATAGCGACAAAACCATGACCTTTACAAGCCGCTTTACCCGCGCAGGCATTCTCCGCTGTTTTGCAATCGTTGTGCCCCTTACACTTGTTCA
Organism: uncultured Cellvibrionales bacterium; assembly: GCA_913020395.1. Classification (GTDB taxonomy): domain Bacteria; phylum Pseudomonadota; class Gammaproteobacteria; order Pseudomonadales; family Cellvibrionaceae; genus CAJWCA01. The sequence continues at coordinate 6,704 of CAJWCA010000007.1, forward strand.
CCCCATAACAATGAGACAACTCAGCCACGGCGACTTTGCCTTTCCAGTCATCCTGGGTTGTGCCACCAATATCCGCACAACTCTTTGACGGCATGGCGACAAAACCATGTCCTTTGCAAATCGCATGACCGGCACAGGCATTTTCAGCTGTTTTACAGTCGTTATGACCCTTACAGGTATTCACGCCGTAACAGTGCACTAAATCGGTGGTGGCTGATGCAGCAGAAGCTCCGGCAGCCGCAGCTGCGCTTGAGGTGCTGGTGCCCGCATTTGCACAACCCATCAATCCCGCTGCAGCAAGTGCCAAAGCAGTGCCAGATAGAGTCGATTTAAATTTACGTTCCATGATGCATTCCTTCATTAAAGTTAAAAATAAATAGATGTGACCGCACAAACACGGGCGACACCTCAGAAGTGCAAAGCGCATGCCAAAACATAAGATGTTGATTTATATGGGGTTTTAACAAAAACCTCCCCGCAGGTGTTAATGGAACGTTGCGTTATTCAATGTCTGCTTGTAACGAATCGTTCAACAAATAAATACAAAGACGTAACACGTCGTTCAAAGATAATTCAGGGTTAAAAAAAAACCCTTTGAAAATCAAGCACATAAAAATTGGCACGGGAATTGTAATAGCTCCGCTCAAACAAGCACATTTTGAGAGGAAATTTCCAATGATTGATCGGATAAACAAATTACAAGACGTATTTAACCTTAGTCGAAAGGCCGACTTTGTCGCACCGCTGTTATTGCGAGCCTACCTTATTCCCATTTTCTGGATGGCGGGATCGCAAAAACTTTCACACTTCAGCAACACCGTAGAATGGTTTGGAAACGCTGAGTGGGGGCTGGGTATGCCTTTCCCCTTATTGATGGCCTCACTGGCAATCGCCACCGAACTCGGTGGCGCAATCCTTTTGACTCTTGGGCTTGCGACCCGCTGGATCAGCATCCCGCTTATTTTTACCATGGCGGTCGCTGCCCTTAGTGTGCATTTGAAAAATGGCTGGTTGGCTATTGCCTCGGCAAGTGGCCCATTTGCCACCGAGCAAAGTATCGGCGCCATCGAAAGGCTTGACCGGGCTAAATCAATTTTACAGGAACACGGGAACTATCAATGGCTGACTGAGAACGGCCCTCTGGTTGTGCTCAACAACGGGATCGAGTTTGCCGCAACCTATTTAATTATGTTGCTCGCACTGCTGTTCATGGGCGGCGGACGTTATGTGAGCGTGGACTATTGGCTGGCCCGTCGTTTTCGTCAATCACACATCACGCAAAATTTAAAAGGATAAGACAATGAACACAGATAAAACCGCGTTAAACGGGGCCGAGCTTTTTGTTCAGTGTCTTGAAAACGAAGGCGTAGACTACATATTTGGCATTCCAGGTGAAGAGAATATTGGCGTAATGGACGCCCTTCTCGATAGCTCGATTGAATTTGTACTGACCCGCCACGAACAGGGCGCCGCGTTCATGGCCGACGTCTATGGTCGACTGACAGATAAGCCGGGTGTCTGCCTGGCAACCCTGGGGCCAGGCGCTACCAATCTCATCACCGGTGTGGCAGATGCCAACATGGACTTTTCCCCCGTTGTTGCAATTGCTGGACAGGGCTCGACTACCCGCTTGCACAAAGAGAGCCACCAGGTGCTCGATCTGGTTCGAATTTTTGAACCCATTTCGAAATACAGCGCACAAATTCGCAGCCCTGAAGTTATTCCGGAAATTGTGCGCAAGGCCTTTAAAGATGCCTGCAAAGAAAAACCCGGGGCCAGCTTTATCGAATTCCCTGAGAATGTTGCGGGCATGGACGCAGGCGGAATTGTTCCACTAAAACAACAGTCCCCCACCACACCGATGCCAGCGGTCAATAAAGTTCGCGAAGCCGCCGAACTCATTAACGCCGCTAAATTCCCCATTATTATGGCGGGCAATGGCGTGATTCGAGCCGGTGCAAGCCAAGCCCTGATTCAGTTTGCGGAAATGCTCAATATTCCAGTTGCAAGCACATTCATGGCCAAAGGGGTTATTCCGAATGCTCACCCCCTCAGCCTGGGTACGGTGGGTTTACAAGCACACGATTATGTCGGCTGTGGTTTTGATCGCGCTGATCTGGTGATCTGCGTGGGATACGACATGATCGAATATCACCCTCACCTTTGGCACAAAGATTCAAACAGCCAGATCATCCACATTGACTCAGTGTCTGCAGAGGTGGATAGCTATTATCAGCTGGCGACAGGTGTTTTAGGAGACATCAACGCGAGTTTGAAGGAGATTTCTAAGCTGGCAAGCGTGCACCAGGCCAATAATTTTGAATCCCTTCGCGATACACTTTCCGACGTCATGGAAGAGCATGCACACGATCAGGCTTTTCCTATTAAACCCCAAAAAATACTGTGGGACCTACGCGAAGCAATGAACAATGAAGACATCTTGATTTCGGATGTGGGCGCTCACAAAATGTGGGTTGCAAGAATGTTTCAAGCAGAACAAGCCAATACCTGTATCGTATCCAATGGTTTTGCATCGATGGGCATTGGTGTTCCGGGGGCGATTGCCGCCAAGCTGGTACACCCCGAACGCAATGTTGTGACCGTCACCGGAGACGCCGGATTTCTCATGAACTCCCAGGAAATTGAAACGGCCATGCGTTTGAATCTGCCCGTCGTTATTTTGGTTTGGAACGACGGCGAGTACGGTTTAATCAAATGGCACCAGCAGCGAACGTTTGGCCGGGAAAGTCATATTCGTTTTAATAACCCGGACCTGGTGGCCTATGCCAAAAGTTTTGGGGCTAAAGGTTATCGCATTGAGAGTACCGAGCAATTGCTACCGACCCTGAAACAGGCCTTTGAAGACAACACGGTGGTGGTGATCGATTGTCCAGTAGACTACCGTGAGAATATGAAACTCACGGAACAACTGGGCGAACTGGTGTGCCCGATCTAAACTTAAAATATCGTCATTAAACACAACGGGAAGGAATGCAATTGTGACTGAATCGACAGCAACATTAACCGTAAACTCACCCTACAATGGTGAATTACTCGCTGAACTCGTACCCGCCTCTCAGGGGGATATTGAGCAGGCCCTATCGGCCGCCACGGCGCTTAATGATGAGCTTAAGGGGCCACTACCGCTGCCAACCCGAATTGACATTTTGTTAAAAGCCGCCGGCATCATGGCCTCGCAAAAAGAAGCGTTGGCCCTGCTAGCTGCCAGTGAAGGGGGTAAACCTCTCAGTGACTCACGGGTGGAACTGGAAAGAGCCATAGAGGGTCTTCACCTGTCTGTGGATAGCTTGCGGCGCGACGGCGGCCAGGTAATTCCAATGAACCTGAATAGTGCCTCCGCCGGAAAATCGGCCTTTACTCAAAAAGAACCGATTGGTGTGGTGGTGGCGGTTAGCGCGTTCAATCATCCTCTCAATCTCATTGTGCATCAGGTTGCTCCCGCCGTTGCAGTGGGGTGTCCGGTCATTGTGAAACCGGCAGATGATACTCCCCTGTCCTGCTTGCGGTTTGTAGAGATCTTACATGAGGCCGGGCTACCCAAGGCCTGGTGCCAAGCGCTGGTTGTTCCCGACCTGTCTCTCGCGGAGTCATTAGTGACTGACCCTCGAGTGGCGCTCTTTAGCTTCATAGGCAGTGCCAAAGTAGGCTGGATGCTGAGAAGCAAAGTGGCCCCGGGCACTCGCTGCTTGCTGGAGCATGGCGGCGCCGCACCTGCCATTGTCTTTGCTGACGCCGATATTCCTGCGGCGGTAAAAGCTCTGAGCAAAGGGGCTTTTTATCACGCAGGCCAGGTGTGTGTATCAGTGCAACGTATCTTCGCCCATGTCGATATCATTGACTCTCTTGCGGAACAACTCGCTTACGCCGCCAATGTCTTGGTTGTTGGTGACCCTACAAGCGAGAGCACAGAGGTCGGTCCTCTCATCCGGACAAGGGAAGTAGAGCGGGTGGATAAATGGGTACAGGAAGCTATTGGGCTCGGGGCAACAGCCTTAAGTGGCGCCCAGCCCAAGGGGACGACTCATTACCTGCCAACGGTCCTTACCCAAGTGCCAGCTCAGTGTACCTTGAGTCAAAATGAAGTATTTGGTCCTGTGGTCTGCCTTTACGCGTTTGACGATGCGGCTCAAGCCTATCAACAAGCCAATGATCTGCCTTTTGCTTTTCAGGCAGCCGTGTTCACTCAGAACCTTGAAAACATGATGTCGGCTTTCCGCGGTTTGCAGGCTTCGGCCGTCATGGTCAACGAGCACACAGCTTTCAGAACTGACTGGATGCCCTTTGCCGGCTTGAAACAATCAGGGCTCGGTGTTGGTGGCATAGAGCACACCATGAAAGAGATGCAAATCGAGAAAATGTTGGTGCTGCCTTCGTTTTAACGCACCAAAAACAGTTTTAAACGCCACTACAGAACATGAGACGACGGGTCGATATCGATGGCCGGGTCGCCCTGTATCAAAAAACACATATTTGTCTCGATTAAAAGAGACTTGCAATGAGAGGTATTAACAATGGAACCTTCCCACATGGATTCGATCAGTCAACTGACGATGAACGTACTGAACATCAGTGCATTATTATTTGTTTTTTTCCTTGGTGTCATGTGTCTGGTGCTGTTGTATATGTACCTTGCAGACATCGCGCAAACAAAGCAGGCAATCAGAAGAAATTATCCGATTGTTGGTCGCTTTCGTTATTTCTTTGAACACTTAGGTGAGTTTTTTCGCCAGTACTTTTTTGCCCAGGACCGGGAAGAACTCCCCTTCAATCGCGCGCAGCGCGCCTGGGTTTACCGCGCTGCAAAAAACGTTGATTCCACCATTGCCTTTGGCTCTTCACGTCCCTTGAATCAAGCGGGCGATGTGATCTTTATGAATTGCTTTTTCCCAACATTAAGCACCGACGCCGTGCCTGCTTCTGCCCTCACTTTTGGCCAGGGATATGCAAACACCCCTTACAGCACCGACTCATTGTTTAATATCTCTGCCATGAGCTTTGGCGCCCTGTCTGTGCCCGCTGTTAGAGCACTGTCAAAGGGCGCAAAAAAAGCCGGCATATGGATGAATACCGGGGAAGGTGCTTTATCACCCTATCATCTGGAAGGCGGTTGCGATTTGATTTACCAAATTGGTACTGCCAAATATGGGGTCAGAGATTCCGAAGGTCAGTTGTCAGATAAAAAATTGCAGGAGATAGCCGCTCACGAGCAGGTCAGAATGTTTGAAATAAAAATGAGTCAAGGTGCCAAACCAGGTAAGGGCGGCATTTTGCCCGGCGCTAAGGTCACGCCCTTGATTGCACAAATCAGAGGTATTGATGAGGGTCAGGATTCCATCAGCCCGAACGGCCACATAGAAATTCGAAATGTACACGACCTTCTGGATATGATTGTGAGAATTCGCGATGTCACCGGCAAGCCGGTCGGATTTAAAACGGTGATTGGCAGTGTCGGCTGGATCGATGACATGTGTCTGGCCATTCATGAGAGAGGCCTCGACAGCGCCCCGGACTTTATCACCATTGATAGTGCAGATGGTGGCACCGGCGCCGCACCCCAAAGTTTGATGGACTATATGGGTCTCCCCATTAAACGAAGCCTGCCTCTTGTGGTCGACAAGTTGATCGAGTATGGGCTACGCCAGCGAATCAAGGTGATGACCTCAGGCAAGCTGGTCAACCCAAGCGACGTGGCCTGGGCACTCTGCATGGGGGCGGACGCTGTCAATTCCGCGCGAGGATTTCTGTTTTCACTCGGTTGTATCCAGGCCCTGCAGTGTAATAAAAACACCTGCCCAACGGGTATTACCACCCACAACAGTGACCTTCAAAAAGGTTTGGTCGTTCAGGACAAAGCAGAACGTGTGGGCAACTACGCCCGCAACCTGGCATACGAGGTGGGTATCATCGCTCACTCCTGCGGCGTAAAAGAACCGAGGGCTTTAACACGTGACCATGTGCATATTATCAATGCCAATGGCCTGCCCAGCCCTAGTAGTGAACAGTTCCCTAACGCCACCACAAACAAGCAATACGTGATCGCCAGTGACCGCGAAATTGGCGTGCCACATTAAATTAGCCGGAGGGAGATGAGTGATGGGAATACAATTATTTATGGGGCAGGCGTTGTTCTTGGCGACCGTCGTTGTCAGCGGGCTCGTGCTCAGACGCCTGTTACGCCTGGAACTCGGTCTCGCCTGTCTGTGCTGCGGCGTTGTGGCAGGTCTGCTTTTACCCTGGTTAGGCTTGGATACCGGTATCCGCGCATCCAATATCCACGACCTGGTTTTTTATGTCATATTGCCGGTACTGATCTTTGAGGCGGCATGGCACTTAAAACCCTCGCTATTAAGGCGCTGGTTATCCCCTATTCTTGTTTTGTCCACTTTCGGAATGTTAGTCAGTTGTGCCGTCGCCGGTACCCTGCTCTACTATGTCATGGCGGAACCCGAGGGATTCCCCTGGATCGCCGCGTTTCTGGCGGCCGCAATTTTGGCGGCAACTGATCCCGTCGCCGTGGTCTCCTCCCTTAGAAAACTCAATGCCCCCGATGAACTCACAACATTAGTTGAAGGGGAAAGTCTGTTTAACGACGCCAGTGCACTGGTCATCTTTGGTGTGATTCTCAGTTTAGCAATGAACACCGAATCATCCCTGGACGCAGGTTTCTTATCGGTATTTGCAGTTACATTTATAGGCGGATTGTTGGTTGGCGCGCTACTGGGTTTGATAGCGGCCGTCATCGCTCTGCTAATCAAACAACGTTCCGCGTCGAATATTCTGCTCGTATTGCTCGCTTTCTCAAGCTTCTTTGTGGCGGAACACTTCTTTCACGTTTCCGGCATTATGTCGGTTGTAACGGCCGCCATTGTATCCAGAGTGTTACTCAGGGAGCATGAAGAGCACCTTCTGTGTGACGTTCTCAGTACCTGGAATTGGCTCGGTTTATTTTTTAATGCGCTGATCTTTGTTTTGATGGGTCTGGTGATCACCTTCGACATGTTTACCCAGCAGTGGCTGGCCATTGCCATCGCAATCCCCGCCGCACTTATTGCTCGCCTAATAGCCGTATTTGCGAGCGATCTCATAGGTGGTCGTTTTGTTCGGCCCATTCCACTGGGGTGGCGTTACATTCTAGTCTGGGGTGGCCTGCGCGGCGCCATTGCGATTGTATTGGTTCTGAGTTTGCCATTGAACTTGCCCTACTGGTGGACAATTCAATCAATGGTTTTTGGCGTAGTTCTATTTTCGCTACTGATTCAAGGCACCAGCGTACACCACCTGATTAATCGTTACGCCTCCGATCACAATCCGAAGTTTTAGTTAGGAAGGAGCTACCTATGCAATCGACAGAGAAGCAACGTAAGCCGCTAAACCGAGAGAGCCAGCTGATTCAATCCAGGAAAAAGGCACTGGCGGCATCAAACGCAAAGTCAGAGTTTTTGGCGCAAATGAGTCACGAAATCCGAACGCCAATGAACGGCATTATCGCGATGGCTGACCTCCTTCTGGCCACGGCTCAAAATGATGAAAACCTGGAGATGATGCGTATTATAAAACAGTCGGGCACCGATTTATTGAAGATAATTAACAACATTCTGGATATCTCAAAAATCGAAGCGGGTAAAGTAGAGTTAGACAATCACCACTGGCGGCTCCGTGACATTATCGCCGATTGTTTTTCCATATTAGGCACTGCCTTCAGCCAAAAAAAGCTGCAATTACACTGCAAGGTTGATGACGATGTACCGGAGCACGTTATCTGTGACTCTACACGCTTGCGGCAGATACTGTTTAATGTGTTAGGAAATGCCATTAAATTTAGCCCGGAGGGTGGTGAAATTAACCTGCAAGTTGCCCTGTTGGAAACCGGGGTCGAACAGTCCGCCAGCAGTGAGACTTTCCTGGAGTTTAAAGTGATAGACCGCGGAATAGGTATTCCAAAGAAGAAACTCGAGACTATTTTTGATGCGTATTCACAAGCCCACATTGGCAAGAACCATGCGTATGGTGGCACCGGGCTGGGACTCAAGATCAGCCGAGGGCTGTGTCACCTCCTGGGTGGTGAAATGAGCATAGAAAGCACAGAAGGCGCCGGCACCTGCATTACTTTTTCTATCAAAGCGGGTGTTGGAAAGCCCCAGGTAGCGCGTTGTGAAAAAAATACCGCTGGCAGCATACGCCCCCCTAGTGAAATTACAGTGTTGTTGGTAGAAGACAACCCCGTCAATCAGAAAGTCGCCTGCGCCGTACTAAAGAAGCTTGGCTATAATACAACGCTTGCAAGCAATGGGCAGGAGGCGATAGATGCTTTGTCTTTGAGACCCTATGATCTGATACTGATGGATTGCCAGATGCCAGTCTTGAATGGATATGATGCCACTCAACGGCTGCGTCAAGACCGGCGATTTGCCCAGCAGACTATTATCGCCATGACCGCCAGCGCCACCGTTGAAGAGCAAAAAAAATGCCGCGAGGTTGGAATGAATGACTTCATCGCCAAACCCTTCGACATGGAGTCCGTTAGACGTCTATTGGCGGGTCACCATTGAGCCTACGAACATCACTTTGTGATAAAACACTAAGAATGGCAACGTTCTAGAAAAGGCAGAAGAGTTGATAGAAATTCAGACTGTTTTTCGATAAAGGGGCTGTGCCCAACATCCTGCATAACCACTTCCTGAATCGAGCCACCCCGGTTTTGGTACTGTTGAAAAAAGGCCCGGGTTTGATCCAGCATTGGCTGTGGCGGGCAGACCTCTTCGCCTGGCCAGCCAGGGACATAATTTAACTTTCCCAACACGGCCAAATCAGACAGAGATTGATTGTCTATCACAATATCTTTATTGCCTCGCACCCAGAGAACCGGAGGTTTTGGTTCAACATCCAACAAACCCTCCAGCCTCAAATACCGAGCGCTCACGGCATTCATTGGACCGTATTGACCCGGCGCGACATGGGGCCAGTGAACAGACTCTTCACAGTCTCCCGGGTAGCGTTGCGCTCCTGTTTTCTGCTTTAGGGAGGCCTCTAACATGAAGTCCAACAGGGTTGTCGAAACAGGTTTATAAAAATAAGCTCCCTGTATGACATTGCGAGGAGATAACGGATCATCGCCGCTTAAGTCTTTCATTTCTATGCGCCTGACAAAATCTGGCGATACCAGACCGCCGCCTGAACCGGCATGGTCCGGATAACAAGCATTACCTTCCACGTCGCGGCTTCCTCCAAACCCCCAAGGGCTCACCGGCGCCACAAGTGTTAGAGACAAGGTGCAGGCTGGATGGTCCTTGGCAAGCTGCATAATCGCCGCAGCGCCGGCCGACCACCCGACCCAGTGAGCCGCTGAAATTTCCATGGTCTGCAACAATGAGAAGAGATCGTCTGACCAATCCCCAGCGCCACGACGGGCATCAATGATTTTATCTTCAGTATCGCCATACCCCCTAAGGTCCACCGCCAAAGCACGATATCCTTCGGGCAATGCTTGCATCAGATTTTCAAAATAAGCCGAGGACGAAAAATTTCCGTGTATAAAAATAATCGGTATAGCCTGTTCATCCCCACAACTGCAAACACGCATTTTTAAACGGTCGGTTTGCACATCAAACCGACTGATCCTGCCAAAGCGTTCAGGTAGATTCACGATTTATCCCCTAAACAATTAAAACTGATAGGTAGCGTTGAGGCTGTAGGTGCGCGGGGCATTATAATAACCCAGTTCCACTCCCGGGAACGCAGACAAATCAAAGGCATGGGTGCGGTAGGCTTTGTCCGACAGGTTCTTTCCACCCAACATGAACTGCCAATGACCGTCGAAGGATTCAAACATTAAGGCCGCATTAAAGAGGGAATAACCCCCCTGGGCGAGATTTTCACTGCTGTTGACCTCTAAGTAAGTTTTACTTCGATAGCTAATGTCAGCCAGTAGCGTTAACTGCCCCACATTCTCGAGTGTAAAATCGTAACTCAATCCCACAAAGGCATCCCACTCAGGCGCGTTGACCATCTCCCTTTCATCACTCACGTCAATCACGGTATTGGTTAGTGTGTCGGCGTCGGCAAAAAACTCCTGATACTCTGCATCGAGGTATCCGATATTGGCACTTAGCGTTAGCTGCTCGCTCAAGAGTGCGGTAATTTCAATTTCCACCCCTTGAATCAAAGCCTCGCCGGCATTAGAAAATACGGGAAGCAATGCGCTGCCATCAGCGGTCGCCTCAAAACTACTCACTTGCAGATCATCGTATTGATTGTAAAAAGCGGCGGCATTCACACGAACGCGATCATTCAGTACTTGTGTTTTAATGCCCACTTCCGCGCTTGTGAGGGTTTCTTCATCATAGGGCTCTAATTGTCCGTCAGCCAAACGGCCGTTGAATCCACCACTTTTAAAGCTGCTGGAAAGGGTGCCATAGAGATTGGTATTTTCGTTCAGCATGTATTTCAAACCGAACTTGGGAGAGAAATTATCAAACTCGGCGCTGTCTGGATCTGCAAACGGCCTCGGCACGCCGATTCCGCCACCCAGAGCCAGATCGGCACTGGAGGGGTTTAACAACTCCGCTTGAGTGTAGCTCACTGCAAATGTGACAGGATCAAAGGTGATGCCCGCCAGTGCGGTGAGATCAAAATCTTCGGTTTGACGCTGGTAATCTTTTTCTTCTTCGGTATAACGAAAACCTACCGTCGCCGTTAAGCGCTCGCTGAGGTCGTAATCCAACTGGCCAAATAGCGCAACGCTGTCGGTACTAAATGAAGATTCCCCCGATGAGGCGATCAGAAAATTACTAAAGACCCCGCCATCAAAAGTGCTGCCATCTTCTTTAAAGGCATATAAGCCACTGACCAGAGACACTTTATCGCTCTCATAGGAGAGCTGAAATTCCTGGCTAAACTGATCCTGATCGTTGAAATAGAAAATGCCAAATGCATTTAAAGGCGTGCCATCCAGGTCCACCTCGGTGCCGTACTCCATTTCTCGATAGGAGGTGATGGACTTAAGCTTAAGTTGGTCGCTCAACTCCCAGCTGGCATTGAGACTATAACCCGTGGTTTCGGTGAATTCGGTTTGGTTAAAGTCAGCGTTCACCTGATAGGGATCATCATCCGCCTCGAAACTCTGCACACTCGCCCCAAAAGTATAAGGGTCCACAACCAGTACATTGATAGGCGTTTCTTTAGAAGGGGTTCTCGAACGATTTGGGTTGCCGTCAGAAACATCCATCGCAAATTGAACAGACAGACGATCATTGGGCTGATATTTGAGTACCCCGCGACCGAATCTCACATCTCTGTCACCGTCCTTTTTGCCGTCGTAGAGATTGTCGGTATAACCTTCGTGACTCATGTTGGCCAGAGTCAACCGCCCGGTTAATACATCACCTACAATCGGTCCGCTAAGAGTAGTTTTCAGGTCCACTCGATCGTTGCTGCCAATCGTGGCGGATACGTCACCCGTGAATTCACTGGTGGGTTGAGCGGACACATACTTGATGGCACCACCGACCGTGTTGCGACCATAAAGGCTGCCCTGAGGGCCTCGCAATACCTCAATGCGTTCGACATCAACCACATCGAGAAAGGCACCCTGGGCTCGGCCCAGATAAATATCATCCAGATAAATCCCCACACCCGGCTCGAAAAAAGCAATTGAATCAATCTGGCCAATGCCACGAATATAAACGACCGCGTTATTGGCATCACCCACGTGAATGCTCAAATTGGGTACCAGTGCTTGCAGATCCCCAATGCTCGAGACCTGCTGGGCTTTTAAGTCTTCGGGAGAAAAAGAACTGACGGCAACCGGAACACTCTGAAGATTGGCTTCCCGTCGTTCTGCGGTCACGGTCACCTCTTCGATGGCAAACTTTTCTGCGTCAGGGATTCCGGCCTGCAAAGCGCCTGCGGGTAGCAAACTCAATGCTAGTGTTGTTTTAAGTGGTAGCCCAGACCTTCTGTTGGTTGTGGTCTTACGCATGATGAATCCCTCTCGAGTCAGTAGTCGCTTTTTCTCGCCTGGCTTTTGCCCTGCTCTGGAGGATAACTATAAGGGATGATTTCCATGTGCATAATGACCGATTGGATTGACTTACAGGGGTCTTTTTCGCTCACAGGGCTCGAATAGAATTGTTAACGGAGTAGTTGATGGTTCCTGACATAAGCGCTTGGAGACACCCCATACCAGCGTTTGAAGGCCCGTTTAAAGCTGCGAATATCACTGTAACCCAAGCGCTCAGCAACATCTTCCGGCGCAATCTGCTCATGCAGGTCGTTCACCGCAAGCTCACTGTTTACCTTGTCCAATAGCTTTTGAAAGCTCGTGTCCTGATGGCTTAAACGTCGTCGCAATGTCGCAACACTCATATCCAGCTGCCCGGCAACAGACTCCTGGCTGCGTGTTTTTTCTATAGCAGAGCCCTGCTTGATGGTATTGATCACCCCCTGGATAAAACTGTCTTCATAGATCCCGTGGGGCCGCGACTGCAACATCGACAGATAATGGGCGTAAATATTGCCCGCGATATCAATATCGTGGTTTGCCTGAATGGGCAATTCGGCCTGATCACTTTGGTAGGCCAATTCGTAGGTCTCTTGCCCGAGCAGTAACTGGGTATCAAACAATTTTAAATGGTGGTGATGCCGGGGCATCTCGGCACGCTTGGTGGCCATCCGAACCAACTTCAGTTGGCGACCACTGAGAAATGAGAGTGCGCAATGAACCTTCAACAGTGCAAATTCAATGGCAAAGACATTGGGAACAACCTGGTAGTGAAAGTCCCGGTCATCCACTACAAAACTGAGTGTATTGCCGTGTTTGCGGACAAAATTATAGTCACCACCGTGCACCACGTTATAGGTTTCGGCGAGCACCTGTAAGCCCTCTAACAGGTTTTTGCTGTGATAGAGCCCCGAGAATACCAAGCGGGTGGTACCCCGTTTCAGGGGGCGTGTTGACATTAAATGGGATTCTTCCTGAATGGCATTCTGGTTGGCAATAATGATTCGCCAACAATCTTCCATATCGATCAATGCTGAGGGGTCATCCAATGTATCAAGGGGCAATTCCAGGTCACTGAGCAAGGTGTGTATCGACATGCCCTGGTCGATGGAGTGCGCCATCAAATCCATGATATCTCTGACTTCTACGCTAAAGCTCTCGGGGCTGCTCATCTGTTGTGTATCTGTTTATGCATGCTCAGGCAGGTCATTATTATCATTCCTAAATACCACGATAAATGTTTTTCCAGACAGAGACAAATCGGCATAGCTTATAGCCACGATCTGTTTTAACATATAAATCTTAATAAAATACAGAGTGGTAACAAACGATGGACCGAGAACAATCTGGCCGAAACCTAACCTTGCAGTTGGTTCATACCTTGGGTGCGGCCATCGTACAGGGAAAATACGCCGAACAACAAGGGCTGCCCTCTGAAGCCGAACTCTGTGAAGAATTTGATATCAGCCGAAGTGCCACCCGCGAAGCCGTTAAAATGCTGACGGCCAAGGGTTTGATTTCTTCCCGCCCCCGCCAGGGTATTCGCCTGAAACCCAGGGAAAGCTGGAACATGTTTGACCCGGATGTGCTGAATTGGATCTTGAAAGGCACTCCGACCTTGAGCATGCTGAAAGAGTTTCTGCAGCTGCGCATCGCCGTTGAACCCGAAGCGGCCGCATTGGCAGCCGACCACCAGGACGACGCTCTGATTGCACGTATCGGGGACGCACTCGATCGTATGCGAGCCGCCGAACGCGGCCTTGAAGACCCTCTGGAAGCCGACATTGCTTTTCATTTAAGCATTCTCGCGGCCAGCGGCAATCCTTTTTACATTCAGTTACGCAGTTTTATTGAGACCGCTCTGCGAGTGAGTATTCGATACACCAACAGAATTAAAGGTGTGAGTACCGCAAGCAACGAAGATCATAAAAAAATCTATGACGCGATTGTTAAAGGTAATAGTCAGGCTGCACGAAAAGCGTCAAAAGAGATTCAGGAAGAAGCTCTGGAGCTGATCATCAGTGAGCTGGAAGCCCAGCCCTGCTGATCCCACCTGGAAGGTATGTTATTGGCCCCTTCAGCGTTATTGGCCCCTTCAACGCGATTCGCCCCTTCCACGAAAGGGGCGCAATGTAAACCGATAGCGATAATTCTGAGGCTGCAGTTGGTATTCTGGGTGAGGCATTGCTCCCCAGCTGTCGTCTCCTCCCACACCCATTTGTTTCAGATCAATTCTCAAGGTCGTCAAGTCACTCGCCTGGGCATTCACGTGATGTCTTGGGATACTATCCCAATCATAAAATTGTGTTTTACCCAGCGGCAGCGCACTGACATTTAAACCCCGGTCGCCTTCAACCCTCAGACCAACACCGTCATCATTAACCACCGTGAGCCAGCGAATATCCGTTTTATTTCCACTTTCCTGTGGCCTGGAATAATCGTGAATCTGCTGTGAAACTTCGCTGCGGTACAGCCCAATAGCCGCCCCCGTTTTCCTGTCCGAGTAACTCTCATGGGGACCACGTCCGTACCACTCCAATTGCTTAAACGGCTGAGCTAACTCCATCTGCATGCCAAACCTGGGCAGGATAGGAAGATCGTTGCGGGTCAACTCAAGCTGCCCTTCAAGTGTGATTACACCTGCGCCATTCACCTCGTAGCGCGTAATATATTGGCCAACGGCGCCCCCTAACTCTAATTCGGTAATCAGTTGAACTTTTGAATCACTCAATCGTTCTACTGCAATATTTGTCAACGACTGCTCAAGGGAGGCCTGATTCCAGATATGTAGTTTCTCCTGCGCCCCCCAGCCCCGATCATTGTCTGTGGGAATACGCCAGAAATTCGGTGACAGGCCACTCTCAATAATCGCCACATCCTGATAAATCAACGAAGACATCAAGCCCGTACTTTTGTCAAAGGTCAAACTGAAATCTTTGCCCTTAAGTTCTATCGCGTCGTCTCTTTCAAGCAACGCAAGCGGAGAATTAGAGGCGGCGGATGACGAAGCAAAGGCGGAATCACTCCTCTCCCCATCCGACAGTACAAACTGCTCCCAAGCGATCGCCGTATCGTGCTCTCGCGACTCATCTGTTCCCACATCGTGAGCCCGCAAGGTCAAAACATACTCGGCGTTGTCACGTCGGGGAACCTCTCCGGTTGCCACAACAAACTGCCGATCGGCGCCGGGCTCAAGATCCATTTTTGGCAGGTTTTCTCCGGCAATTTCAATACCGTTTTCCATCAGTGTCCAGCTCAATTGAACGCCGTTCAAGTTTCTAAAGTTAAAACGGTTAGACACTTGATAGGTCTCAGTGGCGTCCTCTCGTGTAAAGTGCACTGCCTGATAGACTTTTTTTACTTCATAGGCATGAGGGTTCAAGGTGCGGTCAGGTTGAATTAAGCCGTTGGCCAGAAAATTACCGTCATTTTTTCCGCCACCAAAATCTCCGCCATAAGCCCAATATGAGTGTCCGTTTTCATCTTCTTGCAAGAGGGTTTGATCAACCCAGTCCCAGATAAAGCCACCCTGCAGCTGGGGTTCGGCATAGATCAAATCCCAGTATTTCTGCAGGTTGCCCACACTATTTCCCATGGCGTGTGCATATTCCGCCAGAATCAGGGGTTTGTCTTGCGTTGTGCGGGTGTAGTCCGTGAGTTCGGAAACAAAGTCATACATCGGTGTGTAAATATCGACGTAGTCGATCACCGAGTGGCCCATCACGGTGCCCCACCCACCATAGGTCACCGGGCGAGTAGGATCATTATGTTTAATCCAGGCCGTCGACTTTTCAAAAGCGGGCCCTAAACCTGCTTCATTCCCCAGGGACCACAAAATAATAGAGGGATGATTTTTATCCCGCTCAACCATTCTACTGACCCGGGCAAGGTGTGCCTTTTCCCACTCCGGCTGATAACCCAACTGATGCTCGCGCCGATCTTTTGAATGATTACCTTTTTGCATGTAGTGGTGAGACTCAATATTGGCCTCGTCCATAACATACATACCCATTTCATCCGCTAATGCATACCAATAGGGGTCATTAGGAAAATGAGCCGTTCGCACAGCATTGATATTGAGCTGTTTCATCAACGCCATGTCTTTTTTCATCAGCGCTTTTGTAACAGTTCGACCATCTAACTTGTCATGTTCTATCCGGTTAACCCCTCTGAGGGTCACCACCTTGCCGTTTACCAGGAATTGTCCGTTTTCCATTCGCAAATTCCGGAAACCGACCTTCGAAGGAATAACCTGCAACAGCGCCCCTTGTTGATCGCGCAACTCAATCAACAGGTCATAGAGCGCGGGTGATTCCGCGCTCCATTGCAATACATTTTTGATCGTGCCAGACAAATTTACAGGCGATGAGAAGCTGGCGGCAGGGACTGTTTTTTCGGCGCGGAAGACCTCAGCCTCCCCGTTAAACAAGGTTGCTTTAACTTGCATCTGCAAGGCCGCAGCCCGGATTGATTCAAGCTCCACCGACAATGAAAACAAGCCGTGCTGATAGTTCTCATCCAAGTCTGCAACCACAGTAAAGTCTTGAATGCGATCTTGCGGTGTAGAATAAAGATAAACGTCCCGCTCGATTCCACTGAGGCTAAGCCCGTCCTGATCTTCCAGGTAACTGCCATCGGACCAGCGATACACCTCCAGCGCCACACGATTCTTTCCCGATTTTAGATACGGTGTAAGGTCAAATTCTGCGGGCAATTTCGAGTCTTGACTATAGCCGACTTTGTTTCCATTTAACCAAATGTAAAAGGCAGAATTGACCGCGCCCAGATGGATAAATACTCGCCTTTCCTGCCAATCCACCGGTAAGTCGAACTCTTTGAGGTAGGAACCCACCGGATTATAGTCTTCAGGAACATGGGGTTGGTTAGCGGGAAAGACATAATCAATATTAACGTAATGAGGGCGGCCATAACCTTGCAGCTCCCAATTGCCAGGCACTTTTATGAGCGGCCATGACGAGGCGTCAAAACCTTCTGCCCAAAATAGTTTTTCGCGATCTGCAGGTTTCTCTGACCAGTGAAACTGCCAGTCTCCATTCAGGGATAAATAGGTGTCTGGCGGCAAGTTGCCTGAGGTGTTGCTCAGCTTAGTTTCATCTTCAGATTCAAAGGCCATAAACGATGACCGGGCGGGAAGACGGTTAAGTGCAATAAGCTCCGGGTTCTGCCACTCAAGAGGGACTGGCGACTCTGAAGAAGCTAAAGCGTTTTTTACTTGATCACCAGCTTCGTTCGAATCAAGCGGAACGCAGGCGATCAGTAGCGACGCAAAAAAAAACAAACCCGTGACTTTCCATTGTCCCGCCAACATCCATATTAGGTGCAAAAACGATTTCACGATTTGGGCTCCAGGGTTATCCGATAATGATATTGAGCTGCTTGTAACAGGAATTCACCATGCACACTGGGGCTCCACGAGTCATCACCTCCCACCCCCATGTGATAGCCATCGGTGCGAAGATAAACGCAGTCATCCTCTTCAAGCTCATGGGTATGTTTAGCTTGCCCGATAGACTCCAGACTGTAGCGACTGAGAGAAAAGTGAAAGTGTCCACCCAACTGTAAACCGTTGATCTGCAGTTCGCGGGTATCACAGCGAAGCCCATTTTCCGTAGGGAAAATGTAATGGGTATGCATCTGATCCAACGAAGCCTGGTAGCGGCCAAGCGCAGCGGACTGAAGCCGGTCCGGATAGTTTTCGTGTGGCCCTCTCCCATACCAATTCACATCGGTAGTCCCAAGCGGCAGAACCCACTCAATCCCAACTCTGGGCAATGGAGGCAATCCTTTTGAGACCTCGACATCAACATCCAGCGTCAATGCACCGTCTGCGGCAATACAATAGATCCAATTTGTGACAATGACGGGATGTTCATCGTGAAAATACCCTTGCCGAGTCGATACCCGCACATGGGTTTCATCGGTTTGCACTGAAGTGGATAAACTTCTGCGAACCAGGCTCTGCAAACCCGCGCTCCCCCATCGACTCACCCAGGCTTTAGGATCGACATGATCGGCCTCGCTGGTGCCAATGTCGTTATCTATGGGGGCTCGCCAAAAATTGTCTACAGGCGGTCGCTGCAATTGAGGCTGGCCGTTAATCAACCACTCCGTTAACAGGCCACTGCTTTTATTAAAGGTCAGTGAATATTTTTCACCTGTAATACGAAGTATGTTCGCATCATCCACTAAAAGTGGCGGCTCACAATCCTTATTTTTTTCTGGCAATTCAAGTGCAGTAGCAGCAGGCAAATAAAACTGCTCTTCTGCCACCACGTGCCCTGCTGCAGACCAAGAAGTAGGCTGGGTTTGTGTGATAGACAAGTTTAATAAATATTCACGCCCCGCTTTGGTTTCCGGTAAATTCGCGAGTAGCTCCAACTCACACCCCTGCTCGGCTTCCATATCCAAAGCGAGATAGCCCCCAGCAATCACATGCCCTTCTTCCGTAATCGTCCAGGTTATCTGCTCACCCTCGGTACGCCTGAACAAGTACTCACTTTTCAATGAAACACGTAAAGGCTCTGTCGAGACCAGAGTAAACTGAAAGAACTGCTGCGCCTTTTTTGCTTCAAACAACGCGGGATGAGGGCTGCGATCAGGAAATACCAAACCATTAATACAAAATTGCCGATCATTGATTTCATCGCCAAAATCACCACCGTAAGCCCAGTAGTGTGTGCCGTGTTCATCGTGACGACTTAAACCCTGATCGACCCAATCCCAAATAAATCCGCCCTGCAAACGGGGGTAGTGCCTAAAAGCCTGCCAATATTTATCAAAACTGCCGAGGCTATTGCCCATTGCGTGGGCGTATTCACACAAAATCAGCGGTCGGTTTTCATTGGGAAGACCAATCCACTTTTTAATGGCCCATTTAGGAACGGCTTCGTGTTCAATGTCTTCGTCAACTCTGGCATACATCGGACAAATAATATCTGTTGCCGCCGTGTCTGAGCCGCCACCTTCATATTGAATAGGTCGGCCCGGATCGGTCTGCTTAATCCACTGATACATTGCGTGGTGATTGGCGCCGATGCCGCTTTCATTACCCAAAGACCAGAGAATAATTGAGGCGTGATGGCGGTCCCGTTTAACCATTCGTGTGGCTCTGGCCATATAGGCCTGCAACCATTCCGTATCATCAGACAGGCGAGAACAGGGATCCATGCCGTGAGTTTCTATATTGGCTTCGTCGACAACATAGAGCCCGTATCGATCACACAACTGATAAAATGCGGGGTGATTGGGATAATGAGCACAGCGAACCGCGTTGAAGTTGTACTGCTTCATCAGCTGAACGTCTTGTTCCATATCGGCGACAGACACCGCGTGACCTTTCTCGGGGTGGTGTTCATGCCGATTAACACCACGAATCAACAGCGCTTTGCCATTAAGGCATAATTGTCCGTCAATTATTTCCACAGCCCTGAAACCCAGGTCGTAGGCTTCGCAGTCCAGCACCGCGCCCCCTTTATCTAAAAGGGATACCACCAGACGATAAAGATTGGGTGTTTCAGCCGACCACTTTTCGGGATTCTCAACAAAAATCCGACCGTCTGCGCGATCCAGAAAACCGCCTCGCTCATCGACCACCCGGCCCCCAACTTCGGCAATCACAGCTTCGCTAACGGCTTCTCCCAGGTAATAAAGCTGAGCTTTTATCGATGCGTCGCTGTCCGTTAAGGTCGTTTGAATATTCACATACGCGTCGCGATAACAGGCGTCTAACTCCGTATCAAATGCCACATCGGCGATGCCACTCAGAGGTTTGCTGAGCAGTGTCACATCACGGAAAATGCCACTCAACCACCACATATCCTGATCTTCAAGATAGCTGCCATCTGACCAGCGCATCACCATCACCGCCAGCTGGTTTTCGCCGTCGTGTAAATACGGAGACAAATCAAATTCAGCTGCCAATCGGCTGTCTTGGCTATACCCAACCCAATGACCGTTACACCAGAGATGAAAAGCTGAATTAACGCCATCAAAAACAATGCGAGTCTGACGGGATTGCCAAGCGTCTGGCACACTGAAATTCCTTCGATAACACCCTGTTGGATTATCTTCAGGCACCTTTGGAGGGTTGACCTCAAAGGGGTATTTCACATTGGTGTAAATAGGCCGGTCAAAACCCTGGAGCTGCCAATTGGAAGGCACGGGTGTAGATGTCCAACCCTCTTCATCAAAGCCGGGTTCTGCAAACGAGAGGGGCACAAGGTCCGGGCGATCAAACAAAGAAAAAGACCACTGCCCGTTTAAGGTTTGCAGGAAACTCGAAGGTCGGGCATGCAGAGCTTCACTTTCATTTTCATAGGCCGCCAGTGGGCTGTGTGCCGGCAGGCGATTTGAAGCGATAACAGAAGGGTTCTCCCAGTCTTTCCGGGCAATAATGTCTTTCACGTCGAACATAGAAAATATCCAGGTGCAAATCTTCGTATGGGGGACGCGATCGCCCCCCATCATCAGTGTTTTTTACGCCCGCTCTTCGGCAGGGTTTATTGTGTTGTTACCACCAAGGGAGAAAGTCAAAGTTGCTTTTTGACCAAACACAACACGATTAATTAGCAGTGCAGCCACAACACAGGTGACCAGTGTAACCAACATCATGTGAATATAATGAATCGGCATCCAAACAAAGGTGAAAAACGCATAGAGCAAGGTGCCAAAAATCACTGCGGCAATCGCCGCTTTGGCGTTCACATTATCAAACAACAAACCGACAATGAAGACGGATAATATCGGCATGCTAACCAAGCCCCAGAGCTCCTGAATCAAGTTGATAATGCTGTCTGCACCCTGATAGACAGGCACCAGCATGATAGACACCGCAACAAATATCAGTGTGGTGATGCCGCTGAGTCGCTTAACGTTAGGTTTGTCGTTGACATAATTTTCATGAATGTCACACACATACAAAGCTGCAGACGAATTCAGCAAGCTGTTGTAGGTGGTAAGTACCGCTGCCGCAATGGCCGCTGCAAATGCACCAGACAACCAACCGGGCAAGAGGTCACCCACCAGACGACCATAGGCTTCGTCACCGATATCGCCATACAGCTTAAAGGCAACAATGCCTGGCACCACGATAATCGTAGGCACAATCAACAGGCGAATGGCAGCCGCCGCAAACACACCTTTTTGCGCCTCGGCCAGTGTCGGTGCCGCCATTGCTCGCTGGGTAATGGTCTGATTGGTGCTCCAGTAAAAGGTCTGAATGAAAATCATGCCCGTCAGCAAGACATGCCAGGGAAGCGGCGAATCGTCACCACCGATAAGGGTCAAACGCTCTGCAGGTATGCCACTAAAGTCAAAATCGATTGCCCTCACGGCGAGGAATACCACCAACAGGCTCATGCTCAACAAAATCACACCGGAATAGGTATCTGAAACTGCCACCGCTCGCAGCCCGCCAAACACCGCATAGGCTGCGCCGGCCAAGGCAAAAACGACCACAAGCACCATCAGATTGATATCAAACTGGAACATTGATTTCATAAACAATGAACCGGTATAGATCACCGTGGGCAGGAATATCAATACGTTTGCCAATAAAAACAAGACGCTAATCACCGCTCGAATGTTCTTTTCACCGTAACGTTTTTCTAATAACTCAGTGGTGGTTGTACAGTCATTTTTGTAATACACCGGCAAGAAGACTTTCGCCAATATAATCAAACCCACAACCGCAGACAGCTCCCACCACGCCAGCAATGCCATTTGGTTGCCGTTCATGCCAACCAATTGATCGGTGCTGAGGTTAGTCAGTGTGATAGAGCCTGCCACAAAGACCCAGGAGAGGCCGCCGCCGGCCAGAAAATACTCTTTGTTAGAGTCAGAAGCCTGTCTGGGTGCGGCACTGCATTTAACATAGGTGATCCCGGCGATTAACGCTGTGACCAAGAAAAAAACGCCCACCTGAACTAACTCTAACTGCATGCCAACTCTCCCGTTTAAGAACTATTATTGTAGGATCTCTTCCACCCTGCTGAGAATGGATATAATATAATAAGTATGATAAATACTATTATGCATATTTCCACCCGTCAATCACTTTGTAGTCAGGCCCCCTATGACAGACACCCCATTTATTAGACTGGACAGCAATACCTGCTCTTTAGTGCTCGATTGCAGAGGGCTGGCGCCTTCATTGCTCTACTGGGGCGCCCCTCTCTCAGGCACAACACCGGAGATGCTGGCACTGCTCTCAACCCGCCAGGAGGCACCTTGTTGCGCGGCGGAAGAGTCTCCGATTACCCTGAGCCCTTGTGATGGCAGCGGTTTTCTCGGTCAGCCTGGTTTAAATGTACATCGCGATGGACTCAACTGGACAATCTACCCCAGCATCGAGTCAATCACCCAGGCGGATGCCCATCAGCTAACTATCCTCTCAAAAGACAGTACCCACAATATCAGCCTGATTCACACGCTAACACTAGACCCCGACAGCGGCGTTCTGAGCGCAGAGACAGAAATCATTAACACGGGTGACAATGCTCTCACCGTAGACTGGTGTGCGGCCCCCACCCTGCCGGTGCCCGCACACCTGGAGCAGATCGCGGCATTTGAAGGGCGTTGGGCCAATGAGTTTCAACTGCGCACCCTTGAGCGTTTTACGGGCACCTATAACAGAGACAATCGCTGCGGCCGAACCTCCCACGACGCCTTTCCCGGGCTTATTGTAAAAAGCAGCACCACCAGTGAACACGGCGGCGAAGCCTATGCCTTTCATTTAGGCTGGAGCGGAAACCACCGACTGCACACAGAAATCCTCTCCGATGGGCGAGGTTATGTGCAAATGGGAGAGCTATTGCTTCCCGGCGAAGTCATTTTGTCACCCGGCCAGCATTACAAAAGCCCAAGCCTTTATGCCAGTTACAGCAATGAAGGATTGAGCGCGTTGTCTCGACAATTCCATCGTTTTGTGCGCCAGCAACTTACGGCGCACCGCACCCAGGGTCGCCCAAGACCGGTGCACTATAACACCTGGGAGGCCGTCTACTTTGACCACAAACACGACACGCTTTTCACCTTGGCCGAAACCGCAGCCGAGCTGGGTGTAGAAAGATTTGTACTGGATGACGGCTGGTTTAATGGGCGGCGTAACGACCGTGCCGGTCTGGGCGACTGGTATGTTGATACCTCAATTTACCCCGAGGGGCTGGGGCCACTCATCAATAAAGTAGAAAGTTTGGGCATGGAGTTTGGCCTGTGGTTCGAACCCGAAATGGTCAACCCCGATAGCGACCTCTATCGCGCGCACCCAGACTGGGTGCTCGGGGCGACACCAGGCCCTCAAATTCTGGCGCGCAATCAACTGGTGCTTAACCTTGCCCTTAAAGAAGTGCAAGACTATTTATACGAGCGCCTTGATTCCTTACTTAGTGAATACAACATTGCTTATATTAAGTGGGACATGAATCGCGAGCTTCATCAGGCAGCGGGCGCCACCGGCCGGGCATCAGTGCACCTGCAAACACGCAGCCTTTATCAACTCATTGAACGTTTGCGCCTTGCTCACCCTGCGGTGGAAATTGAAAGTTGTGCCTCAGGCGGTGGACGAGCAGATTTTGGTATTTTGCAATACACCGATCGCATCTGGACCTCCGATAGCAACGACGCACTGGATCGCTTGAAAATACAAAAAGGTTTCTCGCACTTTTTCCCCGCCGAAGTAATGGGCTCCCATGTCGGACCTGAGGAATGCCATATTACCGGCCGTAAAAGCGCTTTGAGCCTGCGGGCAGGTGTGGCGTTGTTTGGCCATATGGGCCTTGAAATGAACCTGCTGGAACTCGCGCAAGCAGAGCGCGAGACCCTGCAGGCGGCCATCACACTGCATAAAACTTATCGCGACCTGGTACACAGCGGTGAACTATTCCGGCTTGAAACACCGGCATATGCACACAGCTTCGGTATTGTTGCCACAAATAAAGCCGAGGCTTTGTTTTCCTATACACAAACCGATAATCATATCAGCACCCTACCCGCCCGACTGCGCTTTGCAGGTCTTGCGGCCGACTCTCTCTACCGCATTAATGTGATCTGGCCGGCCGAACCAAAAAATGAAACGCCGTCTATTCTGAACCGCTTGGACAACGCTCTCCTGTCTGGAGAATCCCTAACGGTACACGGCCTTCAAATGCCACTAATGAATCCGGAAAACCTCTTACTCATTTCACTTCACAAAGAGAATGCATAACATGGTATCGACATTTTTTAAAAAACGGCCACTGTGGTTGATTGTTCTTTTAGCCCCCATATGGCTAGCGGCCTGTGCAAGCCAAGCCCCGCTACCAGAAAAACAAGCGGAGCAACTGTATCATCCAATCAGTGAAGATCTGCTGCCTTCTCTTTCTCACTCAGGCCAGCACACCGTTGGCGTAAAAACGCTGACGATCACCAACCCCGAGCACATCAAGATGGGAACAGGGGAAAAGTCGGAGCGGTCTCTGGTACTTGAGATGTGGTACCCCTCAACGGTAGACGTTACTACGGCATCACCTCTCGCTGAATACAATAATGTAACAAGGCTGGGCACCCCCTTCTCTGTACAGGGAACCGCATACCGCGACAGCCCCATCATCGAAGGCAAACAATCCCTGCCACTGATCGTTTTGTCTCACGGTTATACCGGCTACAGAACCCTGATGTTTTATCTGGGTGAACACCTCGCGTCCCATGGCTATATTGTTGCTGCCATTGACCACACCGACTCGACCAATGCCGATGTCGACATGCTGAAATCTCCGGGGGCAGGATTTCCGAGCACCTTGTATAACCGCGCCAGAGACCAACAACTGACACTCGATTATCTTACCAAAGAAAATACCTTCATCTCCTCCCACATCGACCCACACAAAGCGGGACTTGTTGGCTACTCCATGGGTGGATACGGTGCACTCAATACCCTGGGTGCCTGTTATCGTTTTACTGAAGACACGATTGCTGCCTTTACCGGCGTGAGCGATACAAAACAATCAGCGGCACTCGCAAAGCTGCTTAACAGCTGCGCGGGCGGACAGCATCAGGGCACAAGTGCCGACCCCCGCTGGCAGGCAGCTCTGGCAATCGCTCCCTGGGGCAATCAACATAAAGTGTTTGATGAAGGCTCTATTGCCAACATTAAAACGCCCCTGCTTTACATCGCCGGAGAGCACGACGACATCTCAGATTACAGTAGCATTCAGGACCTGTTCGAAAAGACAGGCGGAAAAGACACTTACTTGCTGACCTATTTCAACGCCCGCCACAATATTGCGGCTCACCCCGCACCCAAAGCGGCACTGAACACTGAACTGGAGATAGGGCATTACTTTGAACCGGCCTGGGACAGCCAGCAACTCAACGCCATTAATAAACATTTTGCCCTGGCCATGATGGACTGCCACATCAAACAAAAGGCTGACGCCTGTGTTTATTTACAACTCAAAGGCAACTCTAATCAGGCGGCAAAACAGGGTGAGAAATCAGCCCCTTGGCCCGGATTTGCAGAACGTTATTCCATTGGCATGGGATGGAATCACAAACAATAGAGCAAAATATTTTAAGTTCAGCCAAATAATTTTTTGTCTTGCCCTGCCCCCAGCACCAAGCTAAATCGTCCACAAGCCCCGCCAGCCGGGGCTTTTTAGCACCTCAGTGTCTTACATAAGACTTATTTTACTATTTATATGATTTATTATACGATAGCTATTCTTGAGAGAGATACGTTAACCATAATAATTGAGAGGAATACAGATAATGCTGTTAGAGAAAGAGCACTCAATACTAGGCAAAAGACATGCCCTCGCCGCTGCCATTGCGGGCGCATTAACCTTTGGTGGTTCCGCCGTTATGGCACAGGAGTCACAGGAGTCGCTAGACAAGCTTCTGGAAGAAGTGACCGTAACCGGTATTCGTGGCAGCCTGAAGCGTGCCCTGGATGTTAAACGCGATGCAGTCGGTGTAGTAGACGCCATTGCCGCAGAAGACATCGGCAAATTTCCAGACCAAAACGTTGCAGAATCGTTGCAGCGCATTTCCGGCGTCTCTATCGACCGTACCGGTGGTGAAGGTCAATATGTGACGGTGCGTGGTTTTGGCCCTCAGTTTAACTCGGTATTAGTGAACGGTCGTCAAATCGCAACCGAAAACGAAGGTCGTGAATTCAGTTTCGACACTCTGGCATCCGAGCTCATCGCCGGCGCCGACGTTTACAAAACCCCCACCGCCGCAATGCAGGAGGGTGGCATTGGTTCTACCATCAACGTAAAAACTGCTCGCCCTCTCGACCTGGACGGATTTACCGCAACGGGTAGCATCAAAGGTGTGTTCGACGATTTAACCGAAGAGACTTCTCCACAAGCCTCTGGACTGATCAGCAATACCTTCGCCGATGGCAAAATGGGTGTATTGTTTTCCCTGTCTCATCAAGAGCGTCAGTCTCAAAACAACATCATTGAAACACGTTACTATCGCCCAGGCGTGAGTTTTACCGCACAAAACGGTGAATCTTTTAACAACGTGTTTGTACCACAGAATTTCGACGTTATGGTCGACGAACAGGACCGTACCCGCACCAGTGGTTCAGCGGTTTTCCAGTTCGCCCCCAATGAAAATGTCACCATTACCGCTGATGCAATGGTTTCTGAATTTCAAATTGAGTCAGAAACTCACTCTGCCGGTCACTGGTTTTCTGAAAGTAATTTCATCGACGCCGAAGTTGATGAGAACAACACCGTTGTCTACATCGACAATGCCAACACCGGTGCAACCGACTTTATTCGTCGTTCTTATTCTCGTGACGCCTCTATCGAAAGTTTTGGCCTCAACGTAGAGTGGGCAATCAAAGAAGACTTGGTGGCAACCTTTGACGTATCTTCATCAACAGCTGAAGATAACAGCGGTGGTAACATTCCTTTCACCGTAATTGGCTACAACAATGCCTACCAGTGGGACAACCGCAATGGCGGCGACTACGCCTCCATTGACATTGTAGGTGGCGACGCAGCACTGCATGATGCAGCGGCTGGACGCGCTCACTACAATGAGCGCAATGGCTGGGACCGCGAAGACGAAATCACAGAATTGAAAGCCGATTTTGAGTGGACTCCCGCTTCAGAGACGTTCACCTCACTGAAGTTTGGTGGTTATTATCAAGACCGCACCAAAGACAACCAAAGAAAGTATGCCAGTGATTGTAGCTTCTATTGCGGTTATGGAACCGACGTGCCAGATACCTTGCTAAGCGACTACAACGCACAGGGATTTTTCAGCGGCGTTCCAAATAACTGGTTAACTTATGACCCTGAAGCCTATTTCGATTATCTTGCTACAGGTGGTGTAGCTGCCCTGCAGGCCGCCTCAGACGCTGCCGGTGAAAATCGCGATATCGCGGCAGAATACGCGGCACTTGGCATGGACAACCCCGCCACCGCTGCAGACAAATTCACCGTAGAAGAAGAAATCTTCAGTGCCTATATCGATCTGACCTTTGAAGGCGAAATGGGTGACTTGCCCTGGCAGCTCAACATGGGCGTTCGTTACAGCCAAACAGAATCTACTCTGAGTGGTTTCACCCAAACGCTGACGGATCTGGAAACGATTCCCAATGATCCCTCGCTGTTAAATGCTGTTTATGCAGATGCGGGTACCGATGTCAGTGCAGACAATGAATACACAAATTTATTGCCGAGCATGAACCTGAGAGTGAACCTGCAGGATGACATGATCATGCGGTTTGCGTACTCAGAGACACTCACTCGTCCCACCATGGATTCTCTGGTTCCTTCTACAGGCATCACCGTAACCCGCCCTGGCAACCTGCAGGCAAACGGTGGTAACCCGGATCTGAAACCTTACTTGTCCAGTAACTGGGACTTGTCCTATGAGTGGTACTACGACAACGGCGGCAGCTATTTTGCAGCGGCAGTGTTCAGTAAAGAAGTCGAAGACTTCATTACCAACTCCATCGCAACGGAAACCTTTAACCTGGACAGCGGTTCCTATGATTTCAATGTGCGCCGCCCCCGTAATGGCGAAGTCGCTGAAGTCACTGGTCTGGAACTGGCCTGGACCCACTTGTGGGAAAATGGCATCGGCATCCAGTTGAACGCCACGATTGTTGATAGCGATGCGGAAATCGACTTTTCCAATATTTCAGAAACCTTTGCACTAGAAGGTCTGGGCGATTCTCAAAACGCCATTCTGTTTTATGAAAAAGGACCGATTCAAGCTCGAATCGCATTCAATAACCGCGAGGAGTTTCTGCAGAACATTGTTAACCCACGGGGTGGCAGCGAGCCGCTTTACACTGAAGAGTATGGTCAGTGGGATATCAGTGCCAGCTATGACATCAATGAAAACATGACTGTGTTTGTTGAAGGTGTAAACATTACCGACGAAGAGACCCGTCGCCATGGCCGCTTCACCAACCAGTTGATTAGCCAGGAAAACAACGGTGCTCGTTATGCCGTTGGTGTACGCGCTAATTTCTAACCCTTATCCCTGTCGTTAAGGTGACCTTTGGGAGGGCAATTTGCCCTCCCTTTTTTTTGCCTGAATATTCCCTCATGACAGTAGTCTAGGTAAGATACCGTATGAAGATTACATCCATTGATAACA
The DNA here is from genome assembly GCA_913020395.1 of uncultured Cellvibrionales bacterium. Lineage (GTDB taxonomy): Bacteria > Pseudomonadota > Gammaproteobacteria > Pseudomonadales > Cellvibrionaceae > CAJWCA01. Next base: position 35,349 of record CAJWCA010000007.1, read on the forward strand.
CCCTGCACCGCAACGCCACAGTCAAAGGCACTGAGGGGCACCCCCACGCGGCCTCAATCAACATCATTCCACTGGTTTTGTCTGAGATTACAAAAACCTCGCTAAACCTGCCGGTGGTATTGGTGAAGGATAGTTATTCGGGGCGTTTTTATTCCACGGCCCTCATGGGGCTAAAAGACGCTGAAAACCTGATCTATAACAAACACGGCTGGAATACGGCCTACATTCCGCTGAACATTAAACGTGTGCCATTTGCTATTGGCGAAAGTCAGAAAGGAGATGGTTCTCTAGGTCCCTGCATTGATGATGAGAGTCAATATGTGCAGTTAGACGGCGGATTGGAATCAAGCGGCGAGCGCCTTTTTGATAATCAGGGCAACAAAACCACGTACTTAAAAAGCGCCGAGTCTTTTCTCGCTAACTTGTATGAACAGGAATTAGCCAGCCAACATTTTATCAACACACTAACATCACTCAAACTGATTGTGCCGCTCTCCGTTAAAATGAGTCAAAGCGATGGCACACACCCAAGCCTATCCGGTTTGTATACGGTGAGTGAAAAACGTCTGAAAGCGCTGTCGGATGAACAGTCCCTTGATTTGTTTCGCGGTGATTACTTAAACGCGATCTATGCAATGATTGCATCACTTGGGCAGGTTAACCGTCTTGTGCAACTGCGCAATATGCAACACGAAAACAAGATTCAAGCCGCCGAGCTGACACTCGACGACTGAAAAACGCGGCTCACCAAGGCAATACATCGCCATTGGAATGCCAAAACGTTCCACTGTTTTCAAGCGTGAGCCCATCGATGCGCTGGGCCAGGCGATCGGCTGCCTCGTCAGGAGAAATATCTCCATGCCCCCCAATCATCTCGGTGCCCACTAAACCCGGGTGTAAAATAGCGACTGCCACACCCTTCGGTTTGAGATC